>CALMNY010000102.1 GCA_937872125.1 uncultured Candidatus Competibacteraceae bacterium
CGCGAAGCGCCGACGCCGACGAACATTTCCACGAAATCGGAACCGGAGATCGAGAAGAACGGCACTTTCGCCTCGCCAGCAATCGCTTTGGCGAGCAAAGTCTTGCCGGTGCCCGGCGAACCGACCATCAGCACGCCGCGCGGAATCTTGCCGCCAAGCTTCTGGAACTTGCTGGGATCGCGCAGAAACTCCACCAGTTCGACGACTTCCTCCTTGGCCTCGTCCACCCCGGCGACATCAGCAAAAGTGATCTTGATCTGATCCTCGCCCATCATCCGGGCGCGCGACTTGCCGAACGACATCGCGCCCCGGCCCGCGCCGCCACCCTGCATCTGCCGCAGGAAAAACACCCAGATGCCGATCAGCAGCAGCATCGGGAACCAACTGATGAAGATCTGCATCAGCAGGCCCTGCTTCTCCGGCGGCTGGCCTTCAATCTCCACGCCGTGGTTGAGCAACTCGCCGATCATCGGGCTGTTGTCGGTTTCCGGGCTGTAGGTGGTGAACCGTTCGCCGCTGTCGGTTCGGCCCTGGATGGTGCGGCCATCAATCGTCACCTGCTTGATTCGCCCCTGTTTGGCGTCTTGCAGGAATTGCGAGTAGGACATCTGGGCGGTCGGCGCCACCTTGGGGCCGAAGCTGTTGAACACCGACATCAGCACCACCGCGATGACCACCCACAACAGGATGTTCTTGACCATGTCGTTCAAGGCACGCACCTCAACTTGCGCAACTGGAAAATAGAGAATGGATTGAAAGTAGCGGAATTTTTAGACCCGCTCACCCGCGATAGTTCCTGGCCAGCAGGTATTGCTCGGCGCTGCGGGCGCGCGACGCCTTGGGTTTGCGAACCGCCACCGTGGCGAACGCGGCGCGCAGCTCGCGCAGAAATGCGTCGAAACCCTCGCCCTGAAACGCCTTGGTCAGAAAATCGCCGCCCGGCCGCAGACCGCGCCGGGCGAAATCCAGGGCCAGTTCGGCCAGATACATCCCGCGCGGCTGATCCACTGCCTTAATGCCACTGGTATTGGGGGCCATGTCGGAGATTACAAGGTCTACGGGCCGGCCGTTCAGCGCATTCAGCAACCGTTCCAGCACCGCTGCTTCACAGAAATCGCCCTCAATGAATTCCACGCCGGCCAGCGGTTCCATCGGCAGAAGGTCCAGAGCGATGACCACGCCCCGCTCTCCCACTAGCCGCGCGGCCAGTTGCGACCAGCCGCCCGGCGCCGCCCCCAGGTCCACCACCGTCAGGCCGGGGCGCAGCAAATGGTCCTTCTCGTGGATTTCCAGCAGCTTGTACGCGGCGCGGGAGCGGTAGCCTTCGGCCTGGGCGCGCTTGACGTACTCATCGGTGAAATGCTCCCGCAGCCAGCGGGCGCTGCTCTTACTGCGGGCCATTCGGACGCGGTTCCTGGCCACGGGTGCTGCGTTGCAGGACTTTGCGAGTACGGATCAGGATCCAGAGCATCCCCAGCACGCCATAGCTTGCCAGCACCAGCAGTTGCGCCAGCAGACTATCCAGCAAGCGTCCCTGCACGAGCAGCAGCAATCCGCCGACCACCAGGATGATCGCCAGGTCCAGCTTGACTTCGTTCAGCGGGCTGGGGGCTACCGTCATGCCCTTGCCGCCCGGTACACTGCGTGAATCTTCAGCCATTCCGGTAACTCTCGTGTTCGCGCTCACTAATCCGCAGAAGCGTCATCTCAAAGCCCTGGCCCATCACCGTAAACCGGTCGTGATCATCGGCGACAGCGGCATCACGCCGGCGGTCCTGCATGAAATCCTGCTGGCGCTCGATCATCATGAATTGATCAAAATCCGGGTCAACGCCGAGGATCGGGAAGCGCGCGAGGCCATGATCGAGGAAATTTGCGCAACGGCCGAGGCGGCGCTGATTCAGCGGATCGGCCATATCGCCACGTTGTTTCGGCGCAACCCCGAAGCGCCGCGCATCGAACTGCCGTAAATCACAGCGGGATTGTCACGGTTTCAGGCGCGCAACGTCAATGTGAATCCCGTTTTTGGCGTGTCCGCGCGATCATCCCGCCAAGTTCTCCAGTGAACGCCTGGATAAAAGCTATTGTTATGGCAGCGTCCGCGCTGCGGTTCGCCATCCGAACCCGCCTGCTCCCGTGACGCCTGCCTTGCCTCCATCCAGGAATCGCCGATGACCTTCACTGTCCTCCCGTCCGCGCGGCGGCAGTTGCCGTTGCGCGTCCACATCGCCACCCTGTTCATCGCCCTGATCCTGCTGCTGGGTGGAGCGGTCATCTGGAACAGCTATACCAAAACCACCCGGCTGATGTTGCGAACCGCCGCCGAGCGATTTGATCGGATCGCCGATCAAACTGCCCGCCAACTTCAGGTGCTGGTTACGCCGGTTGCCATCACGGTTGATCTGCTGGCCTGGCAACGGCTGACTTTCGCGGCTTCGCTCACCGAACGCCTCGACCACCTCGGTTATTTACGCGAAGCGCTGGCGCAATCCGAACACCTGTCCGCCCTGTACGTCGGCTACGACGACGGCGATTTCTTTCTGCTGCGGCGGCTACCGGCGGATTCACCGCTGCGCGCCGCGCACGCCGCTCCGGATCAGGCCCGCTATCTGGCGCAGAGCGTGGAACGCAATGAAGAGAAGGTCATCACGGCTGCCTTCCTGTTCTTCGATGCGGATTTGAACCTGCTGCGCCGCGACGCCAAACCCGATTATACCTTCGATCCCCGCACCCGCCCCTGGTATCGGCTAGCGCAAACCCGGACCGAGTGGATTCGAACCGACCCCTACCTGTTTTTCACGACCCGCGAGGTGGGCATTACGCTGGCGCGTCGCGCTACGACCGGCATGGCGATGGTGGGCGCCGATCTCACTCTGCGCGACCTCTCCGCCACGTTGGCCGCCAGTCGCTTCCTCCCCAGCACGCAACTGGCGCTGTTCGATGACCGGGGTCAAGTCATCGCTCACCCGGAGGCCGCCCGGCTGCTGCGCGAAGACGACGCCGGCGAACTGCGCCTGGCCAGGCTCGCCGAATTGAACGAGCCGGTGCTGGCCCAACTGGATCAGGATTGGCGCGATCCGGCGCGGCGCGCGGCGCGGCTGGACCCGGACGGCTTCACGCTGCAAATCGCCGGTCAGAACTGGCGTGGGATCGTAAAAACCCTGCCGTTCCAGGGCGGTGCGCCGTTATCGCTGGCGCTGGCCGTGCCCGAGGGCGAACTGCTGGCCGACGCGGCGCAGATTCGCAATCAATCGGTTCTGATCACGATGGGGCTGGTGCTGCTGGCGCTGCCGATCACCTGGTTGCTGGCCCGCCGGATCGCCCGCCATCTGCACCGTCTGGTCGGCGAGGCCGCCCGCATCCGGCATTTCGATTTCCATGAATCCATCGTGACCCATTCGGTCATCACCGAGGTCAACCAACTGGCCCGGGCGATGGATCTGATGAAATCCACGATTCGGCGCTTTCTGGACATCGGATCGGTGCTGGCGGCTGAACGCCATTTCGAGCGGCTGCTGGATCGGGTGCTGGCCGAAACCCTGGCCCTGGCCCAGGGCGATGCCGGCATCCTGTTGCTGGTCAGCGACGATGAGCGCGAACTGCGGCCGGCCGCCGCCCGTCTGCGCAACGAGACCGGGGCCGCCGCCGTGGACCGGCTGGCCGCCCTGTCCCTGACTGAATCCCCGCCCCATCCCCTGGTGGAAGCAGCTCGAGCGACGGCTCCTCAAATTCGACCACTCGCGCCGGGCGAGCCGCTAGCCGACTATCTGGCGCCCCTGTCCGATCCGCCCATCAACGCCGGCCAACTTATGGTCGTGCCGCTGCGCAACCGCCAACAGGAATTAGTCGGCGTGCTGGCGCTCCTCAAAGCGGGATCGGCCCGCGACGAAACCGCCATAGCGCCGGAATTACTGGCTTTCATCGCTGCGCTGTCGGGTACTTCAGCGGTCTCCATCGAAAATCAGCGGCTGTTGCAAGCCCAGAAAAATCTGTTCGAGGCGTTCATCCGCCTGCTGGCCAACGCTATCGACGCCAAGAGTCCCTACACCGGCGGCCATTGCGCCCGGGTGCCGGAACTGACCAGGCTCCTGGCCCAGGCCGCTTGCGCCGATCAGGCAGGACCTTTTCAGGATTTCACCCTGAGCGAAACGGAATGGGAGGAACTGCGCATCGCTTGCTGGCTGCACGACTGCGGCAAGATCACCACGCCCGAGTATGTGGTGGACAAAGCCACCAAGCTGGAAACGATCCATGACCGGATTCATGAGGTACGCATGCGCTTCGAGGTGCTCAGGCGCGACGCCGAGATCGCCTATTGGCGGCAGGTCGCCAGCGGCGGCGACCGCGACGCGCTGCGGGCGGAACTCGACGCGGAATGGCGGGCGCTCGACGACGATTTCGCCTTCGTCGCCCGCTGCAACCAGGGCGGCGAATTCATGACTCCGGACCAGATCGCCCGGCTCCAGCGCCTGGCCGGGCGGACCTGGCTGCGCACCCTCGACGACCGCCTGGGTCTGTCGCACGAAGAGCGGACCCGCAAGGAACGCATGCCGGCCCCACCGTTGCCGGCGGTTGAGCCGTTGCTGGCCGACAAGCCGGAACACCGGTTCGAGCGCCGCTCCCAGGATCGAATCGAGGCGGACAATCCCTGGGGCTTTCGGCTGGACATGCCGGAACTGCTCTACAACCGGGGTGAATTGCATAACCTGTGCATCGGTCGCGGCACCCTGACCGATGAAGAGCGCTACAAGATCAACGAGCATATCGTCCAGACCATCGTGATGCTGTCGCGGCTGCCGTTTCCCAAGGCGCTGCGGCGAGTGCCGGAGATCGCGGGCGGCCATCACGAAAAAATGGACGGCAACGGTTATCCCAAGCGGTTGCGGCGCGCGCAGATGAGCGTACTGGCGCGGATGATGGCGATTGCCGACATCTTCGAGGCGCTGACCGCCATTGACCGACCCTACAAGTCGGGTAAAACCCTGTCGGAGGCGCTGCGGATCATGGCCCGGATGTCCCAGGAACAGCATATTGACCCGGAACTGTTTGAACTGTTTCTAAGCGCCGGCGTTTACCAGCAATACGCCGAGCGTTTCCTGCGGCCCGAACAAATCGACGCGGTTCGCATCGAGGATTATCTGAAGCCGGCAGCCTGACGGTTTATGGCGCTTCTGAAATTCGTGCCCTTGTCCACCGACGCAATTTTGTTGCTGCCAGCGGCTGAACAGAAGACGGCGGAGCCGTATGGTGCTGGTGGTGGGACTCGAACCCACAAGGCCGGTCAAGGCCGCAGGATTTTAAGTCCTGTGTGTATACCATTCCACCACACCAGCGGGGATTTGGAGTATGGAGGCTAGGGTCGGAATCGAACCGGCGTCCACGGCTTTGCAGGCCGCTGCATGACCACTCTGCCACCTAGCCCTGTATCGGGATACCGGCTGTCAAGCTCGCCGGAAATACAAAAAAGCCCCGATGATTCGAGGCTTGGGTAATCTGGAGCGGGAAACGAGACTCGAACTCGCGACCCCAACCTTGGCAAGGTTGTGCTCTACCAACTGAGCTATTCCCGCTGCACGAAGATTTGTAATTTTAGCGCAAAAAACCCGCCCGTCAAGCCCTTCAGCCCCGCCCATCCTGCTGAAACACCGGCCATGCCGCCAACAGATAGTGGAGCATGGACCACAGCGTCAGCGCCGCCGCGACCAGTAACAACCCCAGTCCGACTTTGAGAGTCGGGAAACCACCCAGCGGCTCCCGATACAGCAACAGCAGCACCGCGATCATCTGGGCGGTGGTCTTGAACTTGCCGATCATGGACACCGCTACCCGGCGGTGATTACCGACCTGCGCCATCCACTCGCGCAGCGCCGAAATAGCGATCTCACGGCCAATGATAATGACCGCCGCCACCGCCATTAACGGCGTGGCAATCGCCTGCACCAACAGCACCAGCGCCGCCGCCACCATCAGCTTGTCGGCCACCGGATCCAGAAACGCGCCAAACGCTGAGGTCTGATTGAACCGCCGCGCCAGATAGCCATCCAGCCAGTCGGTCAGCGCCGCCAGCCCAAAGAGCGCCGCGCACAGCATGTTGGCGCCGTGAAACGGTAGGAAGAACACACCTACGAACACCGGGATTAACGCGATACGCAGCAGGGTTAGCCAAGTAGGCAAGTTCAGTTGCATGAGATCAATTGGTTATCAGGTATCGCCATGAAAGGCGTCATAAATTCGTTGGGCCAGTTCGGCGTTGATGCCCTCCACGCCGGCCAGATCTTCGACGCCCGCCCGCGCGAGCTGCTTCAACCCGCCAAACTGCCGGAGGAGAGACTGGCGACGCTTGGGACCGATACCGGGAATGCGCTCGAGGGCGGACGTGGTGCGCACCTTGGCCCGACGCTGGCGATGACCAGCGATGGCGAAGCGATGAGCCTCGTCACGGATCTGCTGCACCAGATGCAAAGCAGACGAATCGGCAGGCAGTATAAAGGGGCGGTTTTCCCCGGACAAGAACAGCGTTTCCAGCCCCGGCTTACGCGCCGGTCCCTTGGCGACACCCACCGCCGTCACCCCAACGACCTGCAACTCTTCCAGCACGGCGCGCGCCTGGGCCAGTTGCCCCGGCCCACCATCAATGAACAGCACATCGGGCAGGCGGCTCTGTTCCTCCCGCAGGCGGGTATAGCGCCGGGTCAGCGCCTGATGCAGGGCGGCGTAGTCATCGCCCGGAGTGATGGCCTCGATGTTGTAGCGGCGATAGTCGCTCTTAATCGGCCCTTCCGCGCCAAACACCACACACGCGGCCACCGTGGCCTCGCCCTGGGTATGGCTGATGTCGAAACATTCCAGCCGGTTGGGGATCTCATCCAATCCCAGCGCATCCCGTAACGCCTCCAGCCGCTGACGGATTCCAGCCTGACTGGATAAATGCGCCATCAAGGCATGTTCGGCATTGCGCCGGGCCAGGTCCAGCCAGTGGGCGCGTTCGCCACGCGGATGAGCGACAAAGGCGATGCGTCGGCCAGCGCGCTCCTGGAAGGCTTGGGCCAGCAAATCCGCCTCCGCCAGGTCGTGGCTGACCAGCAATTCGGCGGGAATCTCCCGGTCCAGATAGTACTGGGCGAGAAAGGCGCCGAGCACCGCGCCCACGTCTTCATCTTCGGGCAGACGCGGAAAGAACGCTTTGTTGCCCAGCAACCGCCCACCGCGAAATACGAAGACTTGCACGCAGGCCGCGCCGCCGCGCGCCACCCCGGCCACCACATCCAGATCGCCGCTTTCACCCTCGACATGCTGGCGTTGTTGAACCTGGCGCAACTCGACGATCTGATCGCGCAGAACCGCCGCCTCCTCGAAATGCAGCGCCGCCGCTTCCTTTTCCATGCGTTGCGCCAGGTCGTCAATGACCTGGCCGCTGCGGCCTTCCAGAAACAAAACAGCGTTCTGTACCTGGCGCTGGTAGCGTTCGCGGTCGATCAAACCGACGCAGGGCGCAGTGCAGCGTTTGATCTGATATTGCAGGCAAGGCCGACTCCGGGCGCGGAAAAAGCTGTCCTCGCATGAACGCAGCCGGAATACTTTCTGGAGCAGATTCAAAGTATCGCGGACGGCGTTGGCGTGAGGATAGGGACCAAAGTAACGCCCTGGCGCGCGCTTGGCGCCGCGATGCAGCGTCAGGCCGGGAAAATCGCCCGCAGCGACATGGATGTAGGGGTAACCCTTGTCATCGCGCAGCAAAATGTTGTAGCGGGGCTGAAGCTCCTTGATCAGCCGGCTTTCCAGAATCAGCGCCTCGGCCTCGGTATGGGTGACCGTAACCTCGATGGCCTGGATTTGAGCGACCAGACTGCGCGTCTTGGCCGAGGACTGATGGTCCCGAAAGTAGCTCGCCACCCGCTGCCGCAGGTTGCGCGCCTTGCCGACATAGAGCGTTACGCCGCGCTCGTCCAGCATCCGGTATACACCGGGCAGGGCCACAAGCGTCTTAAGGAACGACTGGGGTTCAAACGGCGTCGCCATGCGTCTGGAACCGCATTCAAGGGTCGGCTGGAATCCGGCCTGTGCCTAATTCTACTTTGTCAGATTGATGTATTTGATTTTTATTAACAAGTAAAGATAATCCAACCTGGATTAACAGACAAGGCTTGATGAGATAGCGCATGAATGGTACAGCCGGAAACGTTAAAAAATCCTCCTGTAAATTTTCCTGTGATCGAGAAATGGCGGCGCGGGTAAGCAAAACCAACTTCACTTAACAAGATCAATGGGTTGGATGGAGTCAACACCCGGGATCCACGCTACTACCCATCGCCATCACAGGAAAATTTACAGGAAGAAGTTTCTGCTGCCGGATGTACTATGGGCGCCCGACGGGGCGAGGCCCGATGAAGATGGTTTTGCGAGCAACTATCTGATTAAATTGGCGCTCCCTAGGGGTTTCGAACCCCTGTTCCCGCCGTGAGAGGGCGGTGTCCTGGGCCACTAGACGAAGGGAGCGGAATGACGGGTGGCGTCTTGGAAGGAAAGTAGTATTATACCCGCGCTTCCGCAGTAGACAAGAGTTGGCGAGCACGCTTTGGACTCCACACGCTCAAATTCCCTCCCCGTCGTCATCCCCCGCCCCGAACACAATATCTCGCGGGCCAACATCAGCCCCAACGCGGTTAAAGTCCTGTACCGGCTGCGCGAGGCTGGCTATCGCGCCTGCCTGGTCGGCGGCAGTGTGCGGGATTTGCTGCTTGGCCGCGAACCCAAAGACTTCGATGTCGCCACCGATGCCCGTCCTGAACAGGTCTACAAGCTGTTTCGTAACTGCCGGCTGATCGGCCGCCGCTTCCGGCTGGCCCATATTCAGTTTGGCCAGGAAATCATCGAGGTCGCCACCTTCCGCGCTCACGGTGATGACAGCGAGGATGGCGATGGCCCCAGCGTGGAACGGGCGGCGGACGGCCGCATCCTCAGCGACAACGTCTACGGCAGCATCGAGGACGACGCCTGGCGGCGCGACTTCACCATCAACGCCCTGTATTACGATATTGACAACTTCGCCGTGCTCGACTATGTCGGCGGCATGGCCGATCTCAAGGCCGGCCTGATCCGGCTGATCGGCGACCCGGCGCAACACTACCACGAAGACCCGGTGCGCCTGCTGCGGGCGGTGCGCTTCGCCGCCAAGCTGGGCTTCCGGCTCGATCCCGCTACCGAAGCGCCGTTGCACCGGCTGGGCCATCTGCTGGAAAAAATTCCGCCCGCCCGGCTGTTCGACGAAGTCCTCAAGCTGTTCCTGGGCGGCTGCGCCATCCAGAGCTTCGAACTGCTGCGCCATTACCGGCTGTTCGGCTGGCTGTTCCCGGCGACCGAGCGCTGTTTGCACCACCAGCAGCACCACTACCCGAAAACGCTGCTGGTCCGGGCGCTGGCCAGCACCGACAGCCGCCTGGCTGAAAACAAACCGGTCCAGCCGGCATTCCTGTTCGCGGCCCTGCTGTGGGAGCCGCTGCGGGAACAAATGCGCCGTCTGGAGGCGGAGGGACTGGACGAACATGAAGCGCTGCAGGAAGCCGCCGAACAGGTCATTCAAACACAAATCCGCCATACTGCCCTGCCCCGCCGCTACAGCTTGCCGATGCGGGAAATCTGGGAGTTGCAGCAACGGCTGACGGTCACCACCGGCAAACGCGCGCTACGGCTGCTGGACCATCCGCGCTTTCGCGCCGGCTATGATTTCCTGCTGCTGCGCGCCGAGGCCGACGAGCAGGCGGCGGAACTGGCCGACTGGTGGACCCGACTGCTGGCGCTGGACACCGCTGGCCGGGTTCAGGCCACTCAGCCGGCGGCCAAGGCCAAAACCGGCAAACCCCGCCGCCGGCGCAAAGCGCGCTCCCGCAAGGGCGATCAAGCCGCCCAACCGGCGCCCGAGGCCTGAGCCTGGCCAGCGATCCCATGCGACCCGCGCGGGCCTATATCGGCATCGGCAGCAATCTGGAGGACCCGATTCGCCAGGTGCGGCGGGCGTTCCAGGCGCTGAATGGAATTCTCGCCAGCAGTTGCGTAGCGCAATCGCCCCTGTATCGCACCGCGCCCGTCGGCGGGCCGCCCGGCCAGCCGGATTACATCAACGCCGTCGCTGCCCTGGATACCGGCTTGACCCCCTACCAATTGCTGATGGCGTTGCAGACGCTCGAACTGGCGCAAGGCCGTACCCGGAGCGTGCGCTGGGAAGCGCGCACTCTGGACCTGGATTTGCTGTTATACGATCAACTGACCAGCGCCGATCCCCGGCTGACCCTGCCGCATCCCCGCCTGCACGAACGGGCGTTCGTGCTTTATCCGCTGCGCGACATCGCTCCGAATCTGACTATTCCCGGTCACGGGCCGCTGAGTGAACTGCTGACGCGTTGCCCGCCGCAGGTCATCGCCCGGCTGGACAGCAGCGATTAACGGGGTACGATAGCGCCGCCAGTCCGGCCCCGCCGGAATCCTTTCGCAAAACCCGCCGCCCCCGCTCCGCTTGTTCTCCGTCAGCGCAGTGCGGCCCCACCCAGAGCACGCCATGTACCAGGAACAACCGACCCGCAAGCCGATCACGATCACCACCCTGGCGAAGATGAAGCGCAACCGGGAAAAATTCGCAGTCCTGACCGCCTACGACGCCAGTTTCGCGGCGCTGCTGGAAGCGGCGGGCGTCGAGGTCATTCTGGTCGGCGATTCGCTGGGCATGGTGGTGCAGGGCCAGCGCAGCACCGTGCCGGTGACGATGGAAGACATGATCTATCACACGCGGCTGGTAGCGCGCGGTTGCCAGACGGCGCTGCTGATGGCGGACATGCCGTTCGCCAGCTACGCCACGGTCGAGCAGGGAGTGCGCAACGCCGCCCGGTTGATGGGCGAGGGCGGCGCGCAGATCGTCAAGCTGGAAGGCGGCGGCTGGCTGGTCGAAACCGTGCGCCAGCTCAGCCGCAACGGCATTCCAGTCTGCGCTCATCTGGGCCTGTTGCCGCAGTCGGTCAACAAGCTGGGCGGCTACAAAGTGCAGGGCCGCGAGGAGACCGCCGCCCGCCAGATGATTGATGAGGCGCTGGCCCTGCAGGACGCTGGCGCGGACGTGGCGCTGGTGGAATGTATCCCGGCGGAACTGGCGGCGCGGCTGACCCAGGCGCTGGACATTCCGCTGATCGGCATCGGCGCCGGTCCCCACTGCGACGCCCAGGTGCTGGTCTGTTACGACATGCTGGGCATCACGCCGGGCCGCCGGCCCACGTTCTCCAAAAACTTCCTGACCGGCCAAGACAGCCTCCAAGCGGCGGTCGCCGCTTACGTGGCTGCGGTTAAGAGCGGCGAATTCCCCGGTCCCGACCACTGCATCGCCTGAACATCGAGGAGCGTGCGCCATGCAAACCGTCCACACCATCGCGGAACTGCGCGCCCAGGTCATGGCCTGGAAACGGGCTGGGGAGCAAGTGGCCTTCGTGCCCACCATGGGCAACCTGCACCGGGGCCACATCCATCTGGTCGAGTGCGCTCGTGAACTGGCGCCGCGCACCGTGGCCAGCATCTTCGTCAACCCGATGCAGTTTGGCCCCAGCGAGGATTTTGCTGCCTACCCCCGCACCCTGGACGCAGACTCGCGCCAGTTGGAGACCGCCGGGCTGGACTTGCTGTTCGCGCCCGGCGTGACCGAAGTGTATCCGCGCCCGCTGGAGCAGATGACCCAAGTCACGGTGCCGGAACTGCCGACCGTGCTGTGCGGCGCCAGTCGGCCCACCCATTTCAGCGGCGTCACCACGGTCGTGAGCAAGCTGTTCAACATGGTGCAGCCGGACATCGCGGTGTTCGGCGAAAAGGACTGGCAGCAACTGGTCATCATCCGCCGGATGGCGACTGACCTCGATATGCCGGTGGCAATCGTTGGAGTGCCGACCGTGCGGGAACCCGACGGGCTGGCGCTGAGTTCGCGCAACGGCTATTTGTCCGCTGAAGAGCGGGCTATCGCTCCCACGCTGTATGCCACTCTGCGGGCCACGGCGGAACGGTTGCGCGCGGGCGAACGGGATTTTGCGGCGCTGGAGGCGGAAGCAAAGGCGCAGTTGGCGTCGGCTGGCTTCCGGCCCGACTATTTTGAAATCCGCCGGCCCGCTGATTTGCAACGCCCGAATCTGGAGGATGCCGAATTGCGAATTTTTGCAGCCGCCTGGCTGGGCCGGGCGCGGCTGATTGATAACTGGCCGGTTGGGTAAATATCCTGATGTTCTCGGTCAGCCTTTGGTGAGGCTGACCGATTAAAA
>CALMNY010000103.1 GCA_937872125.1 uncultured Candidatus Competibacteraceae bacterium
CGCCACCCGCCGGCCAGGATGGGGCCTCATGTTACTGCTCGCCCTGACGCTGCTCATCGGAACGGTCGGCGTGCTCGTTTACTGGTCGGTGCGGGCGGATATCCGGGAAAACACCCACCGCACTTTGGCCGTCATCGCCGAACAGAAACGGCAACAGCTCGAAACCCTGATCGCCCAGACCCGGATTGATGCCGAGACTTATTTTTACAGCCACTCCGGGCTGGAGATCATGTTCCGGCAATGGCTCGACAGCGGGCGGCAGAACACGGCGCTGCTGGCGCAGATGCAGACCCGGATGGCGGCGGTGGCGCAGCGGCGCAACTGGGGCGGGCTGGCCGTGTTCGACGCTGAGGCCCGGCCAGTGTTCGCCGTTGGCCAGATCGAAGCCGGGGAGCACCTGGACCTGGTGCGGGACATCCTGCGCCAACCGCGCCTCGAATTCCTCGATCTGCACCGCCACGCCCAGGAGGTGCCGACGATCTATGGCGTGCTGGCGCCGCTGGGGCCACCGGACGCGGCGCCGCTGGGCGCGGCTCTGGTGATCTGGCAGGCGGAGCACACTCTTTATCCGCTGGTGGAATCCTGGCCGGTGCCGACCCGGACTGCAGAGACTTTCCTGATCCGGCCTGAAGGTGACCAGATCCGCTATCTGACCCCGCTGCGGCACCACCCTGATGCCGCACTCGCGTTGACCCGCCCTTTGGATACGCCCGCCCTGGCTGGGAGCAAGGCCGCCCTCGGTCAGCACGGCATCCTGGAGAGTGGCCGGGATTATCGGAACGTCCCTATTCTGGCCTACGCCACCCCCATCGCCGGCACCCCCTGGCTGATGGTCGCCAAGATGGATCAGAACGAGGCTTATGCCGACCTGCGCACCACCTTCTGGGTCAGCGCGCTGGTGCTGGGGCTGACGTTGGCGTTGCTCTATGGCGCCGGTTTTTATCTGTGGCGGCAGGATACCCAGCGCCGGACGTTCGCCGCCTTCCAGCGCGAACAGGCCATGGCGGCAGAGCAACAGCGCACCCTGCGGTTGCTGGAGGCCATCAGCGATAGCTCGACCGATGCGGTCTACGCCAAGGATCGCCAGGGTCGTTACCTGATGGTCAACCAGGCCCTGGCCAGGATGGTAGGTCAGCCCGCCGATGCGGTGCTGGGCCGGGACGATACCGCCCTTTTCCCACCGGCGCAGGCGGCGGTGCTCATGGCCCAGGACCGCCAGGTCCTGGCGGGCGAAGCCCTGGTCAACCTGGAGCAAACGATCAGCCTGCCAAACGGCGCCCGAACTTTCCTGACCACCAAGGGACCCCTGCGCGATGCCGACGGGACCATCATCGGTGTCTGTGGCGTATCCCACGACATCACCCAGCGCAAGTTAATCGAGTGGCAGGCGCAAGAGAACGCCCGGCAGATGCAGAGCATCTTCGAAAATGTCCCCATCGGGATGTTCAAGTCCACTCCGGCCGGTCAGTTCCTCTTCGTCAATTCCACGCTGGCGGCCATGCTGGGTTTCGACTCGCCGGCGCACGTCATCGCAACCGTCAACCGCACCTCCATTACCGAGGCGATCTACGAAGATACGCCCCACCGGCCGTGCCCGCTCCAGACCTTCCGGCAAGGCGTCGGCGTCTGGCAGACCTTCGAGAACCGCTACCGACGGCGGGATGGGAGCACCTTCACCGGGATGGTGACCCTCAGCGAACAGCCGGACCCGGTCACCGGCCAACTGTTTATCTACGGCTTCGTCCAGGACATCACCGAACGCCTGCGGCAGGAGGAAGTTCTGCGCACCATCCGGGAAGACGCCGCCCGCCACGCCGGCGAACAGCGCTGGAAACAGGCGCTGGACGCCGCCGGTCATGGCGTCTGGGACTGGAACATCCGCTCGGACATCGTGGATTTCTCCGTCACCCTGACGAAGATTCTGGGCTATACCACCAAGGAGAGCGCCAGCAACCAGTCCGCCTGGCGCGAGCACCTGCACCCGGAGGACGTCGCCGCAGTCAGCGCCCGGCTCCAGAACCATCTGGAGGGTCGCACCCCCGGTTACGAGAGCATCCATCGCCTGCGGCACAAGGATGGGGGGTGGCGCTGGATACTGGATCGCGGCCTGGTGATCGAACGCGGGCCGGCCGGCGAGCCGCTGCGCATGATCGGCACGGACACCGACATCACTGCACAACGCGAGGCCGAGGACCGGCTGCGCCAAAGCGAAGACACGGTCCGGCAGCAATGGCTGGAACTGGACGCGATCTACAGCAGCGCACCCATTGGACTCTGCGTACTGGATACCGAACTGCGTTACCAGCGCATTAATACGCGGCTGGCCGAGATCAACGGCGTGTCGGTGGCCGGGCACCTCGGCCGCACCGTGCGGGAGATCGTGCCCGACCTCGCTGATACCGCCGAGCCACTGTTTCGGCAGATTCTCACGACCGGCAAGCCGCTATTGAATCTGGAATTGAGCGGCGAAACCGCCGCCCAGCCCGGCGTCCAGCGCTTCTGGCAGGAACACTTTTATGCCCTGCGCGATGCGACCGGCCAGATCATCGGCATCAACGGCGTGGTGGAAGAAATCACTCACATCAAGCAGGCCGAGCAAAATCTGCGCGACAGCGAACAGCGCTTCCGGGCTTTGTTCGAGCACCTGCCCATCGCCTACCACTCGCTGGATGGCGAAGGCCGCTGGCTCGACGCCAATCAGACCATGGCCGACCTGCTGGGCTTCGCCCGGCCGGAAGAGATGCGGGGGCTGAGTTTTGCCGATTACTGGGACGAGGCGATGCGTGGCCAGTTCGATGCTCTTTTTAGCCAGTTCAAGCAGAATCTGGCGCTCCGGCGCGAGTTGCGGTTGCGCCGCCGCGATGGCTCGTCGGTCACCGTCATCACCACCGGGCGCGTCCAACTCGACGCCGCCGGCCAGTTCCTGCGTATCCATTCCGTGCTGACCGACATCAGCGAGCGGCGGGCGATGGAAGACGCTATCCGCGAGCTGAACGCCGACCTGGAGCGCAGGGTAGAGGAACGGACCGCCGAGGCCCGCGCCGCCAGCGCGGCCAAGAGCGAGTTCCTGGCGCACATGAGCCATGAAATCCGCACGCCGATGAACGGCGTGCTCGGCCTGGCCCAGGTGTTGAGCCGCGAGCCGCTGACGACCAATCAGCGCGACATGGTGGAGCGCATTCAGGCGGCGGGGCAGGCCCTGCTGATCATCATCAATGACATTCTGGATTTTTCCAAGATCGAAGCCGGCCAGTTGCGCCTGGAGTCCCGGCCGTTTGACCTGATGCACGTACTGGCCCGGGTGGAGAACCTGATGAGCCAGCCCGCCCAGACCAAAGGCATCGCGCTGCGCTTCATTGCGTCGGAACCAGCGCCGGGGTGGCTGGTCGGCGATGGTCTGCGGCTGGAACAGATTTTGTTCAACCTGATCGGCAACGCCATCAAGTTCACCGAGCGGGGGGGCGTGGTGCTGCGGATTCAGGCGGTGGAACCCGGTGAGACAGCGGTGCGGCTGCGCTTCGAGGTCCAGGACACCGGTATCGGCATCGCGCCCGAGGCGCTGGCCCGGCTGTTTACGCCCTTCACCCAGGCCGAGGCCGGCACCACGCGGCGGTTTGGCGGCACCGGGCTGGGGTTGGCCATCTGCAAGCGGCTGGTGGAGGTGATGGGCGGGGGGATCGGTGCAGACAGTCAGGCGGGGGAAGGCAGCACATTCTGGTTCGAGTTGCCGTTCCTGCGCGCGCCGGCAGGGGCGCCAGAAGCGACGGTAGCGTCCCAGCCGGCGCGCGCCGCCGGGCCGCGCCTGACCGGAATGCGGGTGCTGGTGGTGGACGACAGCGCGATGAACCGGGATGTGGTGGAGCGGGCGCTGGGACTCGAAGGCGCGACCGCTACGCCGACAGCGGATGGTCAGCAGGCCGTGCAACTCCTCAAGACCCGGCCCGAGGCGTTCGATGCGGTGCTGATGGATATCCAGATGCCGGTGATGGACGGCTTGACCGCTACCCGGCTGATCCGCAGCGAGCTGGGTCTGACCGGGCTGCCGATCATCGCTTTCACTGCCGGGGTGCTGGCGGAACAGCAGCAGGCCGCGCGGGCGGCGGGCGCTAATGACTTGCTGGCCAAGCCGGTGGAGCTGGAGCAGATGGTGGCGGTGCTGTCCCGCTGGACCCGTCCCGGCGCCGCAACCCTTTCCTCCACAGGCGGGTGAATGCCTACCGCAGTGGGCGGCCGCGCCCCCTACCCTCCCAAACAGCAAAATCTTTGCTGGCAACCGGCATTACCCTACACCGGACGCAGTTTTCAGGCCAAAATACAGAGAATGCCTTCCCGGCCAGCCTGAGCCACAAGATCCGCACCCCGATGTTGAGACCACGTCACGAAAAATCGTGGCTGACGGCAATCCCTGTACGATGAACATCTGCCGCGATCTGACGGAGCACCAGCAATAGGCGCGTGAATGAATAAATCTCTTTTCAAACGCCCGGTCGCGGTGCTGCGGGCAAACCTGTCACTCCGGACGGTCCTCATCATCGGTTTCAGCGCGCTGGTGATCGGCGCGGTCGGCGCGGTCGGGATGCTCGCTTACCAGGCCGGCCACCAGGTGGTGACCACTCTGGCCTGGCAGTTGCTGGACCAGACCGGCGACCGCGTCAACCAGCGCCTGTCCAGTTTCTTTTCCGGTCCCGAATCCATCGTGCGGAGCAATGCCGTCCTGATCGAGCAAGGCCGGCTGGACCTGGGCGACACCGCAGCGGTAGAACGGTATTTTGCCAAACAACTGGGCCTGTTCCCCGGCGTGGACAGCATCGGCCTGGTGACCGAGCGGCGGGAATTGCTGCTTCTGGAGCGACAGGCGCCCGACGCCCTGATCCTGCGCCGCTTCAACGCCGCAACCGGATGGCGTCTGGATCGCTACCAGGCTGACCTGGCCGGTCAGGCGGGCGAACTGCTCGAGTCGCGCCAGAACTTCGATCCGCATAACGACCCGCCCGGCAATCCCTGGTATCCGGCGGCCCGTGATGCCGGGCTGGGCGGATGGCGGATGGCGGTCAGTCTCGCCAAGGGGCAGGACCATCCTCTGCTGGTCAGCTTTTACGCCTTGCCGTTCCATGACGCCCAGGGTGCGGTGCAAGGCGTGTTGGTCGCTGGTATAACTCTGACCGAAATCGGCCAGTTTCTGCGAAATCTGAACGTCAGCGCCCACGGGCAAGCGTTTCTGCTCGACCACCAGGGATGGCTGGTCGCCACCTCCACTGGCGAAACGCCCTTCGACAGCCAGGCGCGCGCCGAGCACGCGCAAAACGTCGCCGTCCAGTCCCGACGCTTGCTCACGCGGGCCAGCACTGACCCGCTGACCGGTGAAGCCGCCCGGCAATTGCTGGCGCGGGAACCGGACCTGGAGCGGCTGACGACTCCATTGCGCTTCGATTTCACCCTCCAGGGGCGACAGTATTTCGCCAAGGTAGTCCCCATCGAGGAGAAGCATCAGCCGGACTGGCTGACCGTAGTGGTAGCGCCGGAAGCCGACTTCACCGACCTGATGGCTCCTCACCTCCGCCACTCGCTGCTGCTGAGCGGCCTGGTGCTGGGCATCGCCGTGGTGCTGGGCCTGCTGGCCGCCGGCTGGATCAGTCGCCCCCTGAGACAGCTCACCGCCGCCACCCGGCAGTTGGCCGCCGGTGCTTTCCACCAACCGTTGCCGCCCACGCCGATCCAGGAGCTGCGGGATCTGGGAACCTCCTTCGACGCCATGACCCAGCGGTTGGGCGCGGCCTTCGCCGAATTGCGCATCACCAACCAGAACCTGCGCACCGCCGAACAGGCGCTGGCCAAGGACAACCAGCACCTGGAGCAGCGCGTCACCGAACGCACCGCCGACCTGGTTGCGGCGCAGGCCCGGATCGGAACCGTGCTGACCCAGGTGGCGCAGTCCGAGAGGAAATTCCGGAGCATCTTCGAACAATCTCCGCTGGGGATCTTGTTATACGACGAACCCTCCGGGCGCATCGTCGAGATGAACGAACGGTTCACGCAGATCATTGGCCGGAGCCGCGCGGAACTGGTCTTGGCCGGCTGGAAACCCTTCACCCATCCAGACGACCTGCCGGCGGAGCTGGACCATCTGGCCCGGATGCGCGCCGGGGAGACGAACGGTTATCAGATGGAAAAACGCTATCTTCGCCCCAACGGCTCGGTAGTCTGGATCCATCTCACGGTCGCTACGGTGACCCTGGCGACCGAACATCCCCTGTATCTGGGCCTGGTCGAGGACATCACCGCCCGCAAGGTGGCGGAAACGGCGCTGCGCTATAGCGAGGAGCGTTACCGGGCGATGGTGGAAAGCCAGGACGACGCCGTGTGCCGCTGGCTTCCCGACAGCACGCTGACCTTTGTGAACCAGGCCTACCAACAGCGGTTCGCTGCTCCAGACGAAAGTCTGATCGGCCGCCAATGGTTCGAGTTCATCCCCGAAACGGACCGCGCGGCGGTGGCCGCCCGCTACGCTGAACTGGCCGCCAATCCGGACAAGCTGCACTACGAACATCCGGTGCGGTCTTGCGATGGCGCGATCCACTGGTTGCAGTGGGTGGACGTTCCCCTGCTGGATGAGCAGGGCCGCTGCGTCGAGTTCCAGTCGGTAGGCCGCGACATCACCGAACGCAAGCAGATGGAAGAGGCGTTGCGCGCGAGCGAGGACTCGCTCAACAAGGCCCAGGCCATCGCGCGAATCGGTAGCTGGAAGCTGGATATTCCCAGCGGCCATCTGACCTGGTCTCAGGAAATCTATCGCTTGTTCGGTCTGCCGCCCGATTCACCGGCCACGTTCGATACCTTTGCCGCCAGCATCCACGAGGCCGATCGGGCGCGGGTGCTGGCGGAATGGGCCGCAGCCGTAGCCGGCGCGACTTACGTTACGGAGCACCGCATCAGGAGCGGCGGCGAAGTGCGATGGGTGCGCGAGCGCGCCGAGATCGCCCGCGATGCCGCTGGCGTGGCCGTGTTCGCCGTCGGCACTGTTCAGGACATCACCGAGCGCAAGCGGTATGAGCAGGAACTCCACCAGGCGCGGGAGGCTGCCGAAGCGGCCAGCCGGGCCAAGAGCGAGTTTCTGGCGCATATGAGCCACGAAATCCGCACCCCGCTGAACGGCGTGCTGGGCCTGGCCCAGGTGTTGAACCGCGAACCGCTGACGGCGAATCAGTCCGACATGGTCGGCCGCATCCAGAGCGCCGGGCAGTCGTTGCTCGCCATTCTCAACGACATCCTCGACCTGTCCAAGATCGAAGCCGGCCAGTTGCG
>CALMNY010000104.1 GCA_937872125.1 uncultured Candidatus Competibacteraceae bacterium
CCGACGACGCCTTGCAAGAGGGCGCGGCGGTGCGGATTCGGGGGGAGCGGTGAGGCAGGGGGCGATATGGCAACAGCAAAATCGCTGGTGGAAAAAATCACTCAGGCTACTGCGTAAACCGCCGGAGATTTTTTTGAAGCAGTTGGTTCGGCAGTTGGGGTATTGAGCGATGTGCGGCAAGACGGCATCCCCACCGTCCGCCGGTAGCTTTCGTCGGCAATACGACCGAGGTACTCGGCGGCTCGGTTGGGTTGATGGCGGTGCTGGTAAAGCAGGTATAAATCCGCGCACGCGGAGTCGGATGACAGGAACTCCAGATACTCGTCGCGGGTTTCCCGCTCCTCCTCCGGCCCGAACAGCGCGGTCAGTTCCTGCTCGGTGACGCCATGATCGTAGATGGTTTCCATCGCGCGGCCCTCCTCATTCGTTAAGAGCATATCCACCCCATCGCGGTTCCTCAAGCCCGGCCCTTGGTGTCTCCGGGTGATCCCACCCCCCCGCGCCAGTGTCGTTACCCATCCCGACGATGTCTTGCAGGAAGGCACCGCCGTGAGATCGGGCCGAACGGGATCGAATTCGTCGGCGCGAGCGGTCAAGGTCAATAGAAAACGATCCTGGTTATACCATTTCTCGATAGATTTTATTGCAATGGGCAGGCTGGGTTTCGCTTCGCTTCATCCCAGCCTGCATGGTAAAAGTGATTCAGTAGGATGCGGTTCGCACGCTCACCGCAATACACGGGTAAACAGATTCTCCTATCCCTGAAGATGATCAGCGCTCGACCGGCAGGCTGGGATCGTTGCCCCATTCCGACCAGGCGCCGGGATAGCCGCGCACCCGGGGATAGCCCAGATAGCGCAACACCCAGTAGGTATGCGCCGACCGGTGATGCGTCTGGCAATAGGCGATGACTTCCTTGTCGGGAGTAACGCCGCGTCGCTCCAGCAATTTGCGCAGCACCGGATCAGGCTGCAAGCGCAACTGCCGCTGGGGATCCATGGCGTCGGTCCAGTTCAGATTCACCGCGCCGGGGATGTGACCGCCCCGGGCCGCGCGCACGTCCAGGCCGGCGAATTCAGCCGGCGTGCGGGTGTCCAGCAGGACCAGGTCTGGCTGGCCGAGCCGCGCCAGGATGTAATCCCGGTCAGCCACTGCTGTTGGCGGGTCAACGAAACGGGCCTGATAGGCGCGGCGCGGCGGAGGACTGAACTGGGCCTCCAACGGACCGCCGGCCGCATCCCAGGCATGGAGGCCGCCGTTGAGCAACGCCACCCGCTCGTGGCCAAGCGCCGCCAGCGTCCACAGCAAACGGCCGGCGCGACCGTTGCCCTCGTCGTCGTAAGCAACCACCTGCCGGTCCGGAGTCAGGCCGAGCCGCGACAACACCTCACTCAATTGCGCCTCAGTGGGCGGCAAGCCCATCGCCGGCGGTTCGGCCCGAACCAGATTTGCATAGTCGAGATGCACCGCGCCGGGAACGTGCCCAGTGGCGTAACGGGCCGGATTGCCCAAATCCACGATGAGAACCAGTGGGTCAGCGAGACAGGGGTGAAGCTGTTCCGGTTCGATCAATAGCGGCAGGATAGGCGTGGAGGGCATGCAGGCTCCTGAAATCAGGCTGGATATTAGGGTGGCGGGCGGCCTGGAGCGAACGGCCCGCTCCAGGCGATGACCACAACCGCTATCATCACAAGTTGTCGCCGCATGGGCAACAGGATCATTCCTGATCGCCGGATACGCCGGGGCGCGGGTTTTGTTGGCGCATTCACCGGCTGTGGAAGCTCGGCGCTCCCGGTCCGGGCGCTAGTCGGCGAGTCCGTGGGTGATGGCGTAGTGCATCAGTTCAGCGTTGTTTTTCATGGGAGCGGCCTTGGCCGCGATTACTGGCCTTCATATCGCGAGCAAGCTCGCTCCTACAATCAACAAGTTAGGTGATTTCCTGGAAAGATCATACCTGTAGGACCCGTAGGGACACGGCGGCGCCGTGTCCCTACAGAGGTCGGTCGGGTAAGGTCTTTTATCGAAATCGCCTTAGTTTTTAGACAGCTTCTAACTACCCCGTGTGGCCGGTGCGAGGCGGGCGATGAGAAGCTTCGGTGCTTAGAAGCTGTCGAAAAACTCCTCATTGATTTTTAAGGAAAATGTTCTGCGGAGC
>CALMNY010000105.1 GCA_937872125.1 uncultured Candidatus Competibacteraceae bacterium
CAATTCAGCGGCAATCTCCTCCGTCGAACGCAGCGGCGTATATTCGTAGAAATATTTGGTGAAGCTGATTTCATAGCCCACCTTATCCTTTTCCCGATCCATCCACGCATCGGGGACATGCGGCAACACCTCGCGCTCGAAATAAGCGGCGATGTCGTCTTTCAGCGGCACGTTCTCGAAATCGCGCAACTCGCTATCCGGCAATAACTGGCCCTCGGCATCCCGCACCGGCTCGGCGCTCTCATCGCGCTCGCCCAGCACCGCCCGAATCACCTTGATCAAACCGGCGGTCAGTTTCCACGGCAACGCATCGGCCAGCGCGGCGAATAATTCCAGATCACTCCGCCACGGCGCCCGCCGCGCCAGCATCGTCAAAGCGTCCTCCAGTTGCTGATGGCGGTTATCCTTCAGTTTGAGCACGGCGGCATCCAGCAACAGCCGCTGGCGCTGGACCTCGGTCAGGTCATAGCGCAGCCGCAGCGGACGTTCGACGCAAACCTTGGTGTAGCCGAAATCGGTCGTAGCGAAAATCCGGCTGACCTTCGATTCCGCGAACGCCTGATAAATGTCCAGAATGGCGGCGGACTGGTCCTCGCTGATTTCCACCCGCTTCTTGCCCAGATTGCGCCGCAACAGCGTGTAAAAATCCGCGCCGTTGGCGTTGATCAACTGCACCTTGCCGCGCCGCTCCCCGGGCTTGCGGTTATTGATCAGCCAGATATAGGTGGCAATCCCGGTGTTGTAGAACAGATCATTCGGCAGCGCGACGATGGCGTCCAGCCAGTCGTTTTCGAGAAGATGCTTGCGGATGTTGCTGGGACCGCTGCCGGCGTCGCCGTTGAACAGCGGCGAGCCGTTGAAAATCACCGCAATCTTGGAACCCTGCGGCGCCATTTTGCTGAGCTTGTGCAGCAAAAACAGCATCGCGCCATCGCCGACATCGGGCAGACCGGGCGCATAGCGGCCCGCCACGCCCCGCTGGTGTTCGGCTTCAATCTCCTCGCGGATGTTCTTCCAGTCCTTGCCAAACGGCGGATTGGACAGCATGTAATTAAACTGCTTGCCAGGCAGCAAATCATGGCTGAGGGTGTTCTCCCGTTTGATGTTTTCTGGGTCTTCGCCCTTCATCAGCATGTCAGCCTTGGCGATGGCGTAGGTTTTTTCGTTCAACTCCTGGCCGTAGAGATAGATTTCGAGCGCGGGATTGATCGCGCCCAGCAGGTATTCCTTGGCGATGGTCAGCATCCCGCCGGTCCCGCACGCCGGATCGTAAATCCCGACCAGCTTCTCCCCGGCGAGCTTGGCGCGGTCCGACTCAAACATCAGCTTGACCATCAGGCGGATGATGTCGCGCGGGGTGTAGAACTGCCCGGCGGCTTCGTTGCTGGCTTCCTTGAACTTGCGGATCAGATATTCAAAGATGGTGCCCATGCCGTGGTTGTCCACGGTTTCGGGCGACAGATCGACTTCGGTAAACGCCTGGGTCACCTTGAACAGCAACCGCTTGCGGGCCAGCGTTTCATAAATCGGCGCCAGTCCCTTTTCCTCGCCGCCGGAGAAGTTGTAAAGGATGTCCTTCACGTTGACCGAGAAGCCGGCCAGATAAGCGGAAAAATTCTGGGTCAGGTCGTTAGGCCGCTTGATCAGTTCATCGAGGGAATACTGCGACGTGTTGTAAAAGTTCTGCCCGGCGGCTCTGGTCAGCAGGTCCTTGCGCACGCCCGCCGGCGCGGTTTTATATTTTTCCGCATCCTCATGCACCACTCGCCGGGTCGGTTGCAACACGCAATCCAGGCGGCGCAGCAGGGTGAACGGCAGGATCACGTCTTCGTAATCCTTGGCGTCGTAGTCATCCTTGATGAGATCGGCGATTTTCCACAGGAATTCAGCGATTTCGGAGTGGTTTTGCATGAATTCATGGTCCTTGTCACGGGCCAGGGTTACGGCCTCGCTTGGCGCTATTGTTCATAAAAATCAACAAGCTGCTGCAACGCCCGGCCCTCGGGCGTCAGTTCCACCACTTCGAACGCAACCGATAAATCCGCCCCTGCGACGCAATCCAGGCCAACGTTTAGCGCCCGCCAGTCCAGCTAGCGAGCGGCGGGTAGCGACAACAGTTCCCGCAGTCCGCCGAGCGGGATTTCGACCCAGTCGG
>CALMNY010000106.1 GCA_937872125.1 uncultured Candidatus Competibacteraceae bacterium
GCTTCGTTGACCTGGCAGGATGCCTCGCAGTTGGTGGTGAACGGCGACGCGGCCTTCAACGTGATGGGCGACTGGGCGGAAGGCTATTTCAAGGAACTGAAGAAAACCCCCAAGACCGATTTCGGTTGGGCGCCCGTGCCGGGAACGGCTGGCACTTTCCAGTTCCTCTCGGACAGCTTCGTGCTGCCGGTCAATGCCCCGCACCGCGATGCCGCCATTGCCTGGTTGACTATCTGCGGCTCCAAGGAAGGCCAGGATGCCTTCAACCCGGTCAAGGGTTCCATCCCGGCGCGCAGCGACGGTGACAAGAGCCTCTATGACGAATATCTGCAATCGGCCATGGCCGACTGGGCCAAAGACCGCATCGTTGGATCGCTGGCGCACGGCGTGGTGGCCAATGATTCGTGGAAAAACGAGATCAACACCGCCCTGGGCATCTTCCTGACGGACAAGAACGTGGATGCTTTCCAGGCGTTGCTGGTGACCGCCTGCGCGAGCTCGGGTCCCTGCAAGTAGCAAGCTCCTTCTCAATTCACCGGAGGGGGGAGTTTCCTCCCTCCGGTGATCGTCGGTTTGTTTTATCCGCAGCCTCAGGGCGATTTCTTAAGGAAAAGGGAGCACCGCATGCGATCGAAGAAAGAGAACTGGCAAGCCTTTCTGCTGGTGCTGCCTTCTATTCTTGCCGTGGCAGTTTTTGTTTACGGTTTTATCGCCTGGTCGGGGCGCGTTTCGCTGAGCAAATGGAAGGGCCTCACCCCCGACTATACCTGGACGGGCCTGTCCAATTACATTGAACTTTTCCACGACCCGCGCTTCGCCATCGACGTGCGCAACACGCTGATCTTCACCGTTATTTTTGTGTTCGGGTCGCTGGTTTTGGGCTTGCTGTTAGCGCTTTTACTGGATACCGGCCTGCGTGGAGAGGGCATTTTCCGCAGCATTTTTCTCTTCCCGATGGCGATTTCCTACATCGTTACAGGCGTTGTCTGGCGGTGGTTGATGAACCCGGCGACCGGGACGCGCATCAGCGGCCTGAACCTGTTGTTTGACAAATTGGGACTGGATTTCTTGATCAACCAGTGGCACACCACCCCGTACTGGGGCATCGCGGCGATCGCGCTTCCGGCCATCTGGCAGATGTCGGGGTATTGTATGGCCATCTACCTGGCGGGTCTGCGCGCCATCCCGGACGAGTTGCGCGAGGCTGCCCGCGTGGACGGCGCTTCGGAGTTTCAAATTTTGACCGGCATCGTGTTGCCGCTGTTGCAGCCGGTGACCCTGAGCGTGATGATCATCCTGGGGCACATGTCGCTGAAAGTGTTTGACCTGATCGTAGCGGTGGCCGGCAAGCAACTGCCGCTGGATGTGCCAGCCCTGTACATGTGGCAGGTCACTTTCGACGGCCTGTTCTACGGGCGCGGGGCGGCCATTGGCATCCTGCTGTTGCTGAGCGTGGCTGTATTGATCATCCCTTACCTGTTTTATTCTTTGCGCTCGGAGCCGGAATTATGACCCGCAAACGCTCCCGCCTCCTTCTTTACCTCCCGCTGGTTGCCATGGCTATCTTCTATCTGATCCCGGTGTATGTGATGCTGGTGACCGGCTTGAAGGGTTTTGAAGAAGTCAATTTAAAAACCATGTGGAATCTGCCCAGTGGCATCCATTTTGATAATTTCATTGAAGCCTACAACAAACTTGCGCCG
>CALMNY010000107.1 GCA_937872125.1 uncultured Candidatus Competibacteraceae bacterium
GGGTCCACTTCCTTGGCGACCACCTTGGTCAAACCCATGGGCGTTTTCCAGTCCATCCGGCCAATGCTCACCGGGTAGGTATGGACGACCCGCTCCTCGCCCGCATTGGCCTTGGGGTAGTAATACAGCCGCATCTCGGCGATGTTGAGGATCAGGCCTTCGCGCGGCGTATCGGGCAGGATATAGCGGGTGGGCAGCACGATTGGATTGCCCTCCCCCGGCGCCCAGCGATCCACGCCCGGGTTGGCGTGGACAATCTCGTCGTAGCCCAGGCTGTGGCGGCGGGCGATGTCGAGCAAGGTATCGTCCCTGGTGGCGTAAATCACCTTGACTTGGCCGATGACATCGGTATCCGAGGGCGGCAAGGGATAGATCGCCGCCTGCGCGGCGCTGGCGGTCAGCCACCCCAGCAGCAGCCAGCGCGTGGGTTTCAAGACTTGACTCGGCATGGGAGGGTCTCGTCTCCGGTTATGAGGTCATAAAAAGTTAGGATTTTGCCCGTAATTTCCCGGCAACGCCAGAATAGCGGCCGGTTGGAACCGCCATTGGGCGATTGGCGGGGAAACGCGAGCGACTTCGCGGATATTGGATTCAGGATGGCCCGCTGCGTTCCGCGCTGGCGCTGGATTTGGCATTAAACCCTAACAACATCACGCTTTTTAGCCCCGCTTGGACTATGATTAGAGCCATTGTGGTTTAGCGGCCTGCCCAAGAACAATCGCCATCCGTGCGCCACAACGCCGGATCGGCCCATCGAAAATGGAGGTGGTCCATGGCGGAACCCGATGCACTCATTCAGACCGTTCACGATATCGTTCAGCGCCATGGCGGTCTGCCCACCCGGCTGCTGCAAATTCTGCGCGACGTGCAGGATTGCCTGACCTGGCTGTCGCCCGAAGCCCTGGAGCGGGTCGCCCAGGAACTCGATATTTCCCCAGTCAAGGTGCACAGCGTCGCCGAGTTCTATTCCTTCCTCTATACCGCCCCGCGCGGTTCCTATGACATCCTGTTCAGCGACAACATCACCGACCGGATGCTGGGCAACCGTGAGCTGCTGCACTATCTCTGCGACCGGCTGGGCATCGGGATCGGCGAGACCCGCGCCGATGGCGTAGTCACGGTCGGGACGACCTCCTGCACCGGCATGTGCGATCAGGGGCCGGCGGCGCTGGTCAACGGCTACGCGCTCACCCGCTTGGACCAGCCGCGCCTGGACCGGATCGTCGAACGGGTGAACGGGCAAATCCCGCTGACACAATGGCCGCGCGAGTTCTTCGAGGTGGTCAGCAATATCCGTCGGGCCGATATTTTGCTGGGGCGGCATTTTGCCGATGGCGCGGCGCTGCGGGCGGTGCTCAAGCGCGGCCCGGAGGCGATCCTGGAGGAAATGGTCAAATCCGGCCTGCGCGGCCAGGGCGGGGCCGGGTTCCGGTCCGGCGCCAAGTGGGTTTCCTGCCGCAACGCCCCTGGCGAGGTGAAATACGTGGTCTGCAACGCCGACGAGGGTGAGCCGGGCACCTTCAAGGATCGGGTGCTGATGCAGGAGTTCGCCGATCTGGTGTTCGAGGGCATGACGCTGTGCGGCCGGGTCATCGGTGCCCGCCAAGGTTTCGTGTACCTGCGCGGCGAGTACCGCTACTTGCTGGATGCGCTCCAGGCGACCCTGCAACGCCGCCGCGAGGCCGGCCTGTTGGGCGAGGCCATTCTCGGCGATCCGACCTTCAGTTTTGACATTGACATTCACCTTGGGGCCGGGGCCTACGTCTGCGGCGAGGAATCGGCGCTGATCGAATCGCTGGAGGGCAAGCACGGCGTGCCGCGCATCCGTCCCCCCTTCCCGACCACCCACGGTTACTTGAACAAACCGACCGTAGTCAACAACGTCGAGACCTTCGCCACCGCCGCGAAGATCGCGGTGGAAGGCGGAGCCTGGTTCGCCAGCCGGGGCACGGCGGAATCCAAGGGCACCAAGCTGCTCAGCCTCAGCGGCGACTGCGAGCGGCCGGGCATCTACGAATACCCGTTCGGCGTCACCGTGCGACGGGTGCTGGAGGACTGCGGCGCACGGGACGCCCAAGGCATCCAGATGGCCGGCCCCGCCGGGCACATGATTTCCGCCAAACAGTTCGACCGGCGCATCTGCTTCGAGGATTTGGCGACGGGCGGTTCGTTCATGGTATTCGACCAGAGCCGCGACATTCTCGACGGCATCCGCAACTTCACCCATTTCTTCGTCCACGAAAGCTGCGGCTTCTGCACGCCCTGCCGGGTCGGCACCTCGCTGCTGCGCGATCTGGTGACCAAGGTCCACACCGGCCATGGCACGCGCTACGATCTGGAAGAGATGCGCAAGCTGGGGCAGATCATGCGGGTTGCCTGTCATTGCGGGCTGGGCCAGACCGCGCCCAATCCGGTGCTGGACAGTCTGGACCAGTTCCCGGAGTCCTGGGAACGGCGATTGCGCGCCACGACCTTCGAGCCGGCTTTCGATCTGGACGCGGCGCTGGAACAGGCCCGGCAACTGACGGGCCGCGATGATTCGGACGCGCACTGGCGCGAGCAGGAACTGACGACAGGAGCGACGCCATGAGCGAGGAACAGAGCTTCACGCTGGACGGGCGGCAGATTCCGTTCCAGGACGGCCAGACCCTCATGACCGCTGCGCTGGCCGCCGGCGTCTACATCCCCCATCTGTGCTTCAACCGGGAGTTCGCCCCGCACGGCAGTTGCCGGGTTTGCCTGGTCAAGGTCAACGGTCGGATGCAGGCCGCCTGCACCACCCCAGCGGCAGCCGGCCAGACGGTGCAGAACGAAACCGGCGAGCTGCGTGAAATCCGGCGTGGCATTCTGCAAATGCTGTTCGTGGAGGGCAACCACGTTTGCCCGGCCTGTGAGAAAAGCGGGGCGTGTCAGTTGCAGGCGGTGGCCTATTACGTCGGGATGCTGGCGCCGCATTACACCCATTTCTATCCGCGCCGGCCGGTGGACGCTTCTCATCCCGAGGCGGTGATTGATTTCAACCGCTGCATCCTGTGCGAACTGTGCGTGCGGGCCAGCCGCGACGTGGACGGCAAGAACGTGTTCGCGGTGCAGGGGCGCGGCATTGAGGCGCATCTGGTGGTGAACACGCCGTCCGGCAAACTGGGCGCGACCGCTTTCAGCATCCACGACAAGGCCGCCCAGGTCTGTCCGACCGGGGCGATTCTGACCAAGCACCGGGGCTATGAGATTCCCATCGGCCAGCGGCTCTACGACCGCAAGCCGATCAGCGTGGTGGGCGACGTGGCGACGCTCTCGGAAAGCAAGGGGGGACGCCGTCATGAGTGACCCCAAAGTGAAGATCGCCACCTGCTCGCTGGCGGGTTGCTTCGGCTGCCACATGTCGCTGCTCGATCTCGACGAGCGGCTGTTTGAACTGGCCGAGCGAGTGGAACTGGATCGCAGCCCGCTGACCGACATCAAGGAACTGGGCGACTGCGATCTCGGCCTGATCGAGGGCGGGGTCTGCAACGCCGAAAACGTCCACGTGCTGATGGAATTCCGGGCGCGCTGCAAGATTCTGGTCGCCATCGGCGCCTGCGCGCTGAACGGCGGCGTCCCGGCGATGCGCAACCAGTACGACCTCAAGGACTGTCTGGAAGAGTCCTATCTGCGCGGCATCGGCCTGGTCAATCCGCAGATTCCTAACGATCCGGAAATTCCGCTACTACTGAACAAGGTGCATCCGCTGCATGAAGTGGTGAAAATTGATTACTTCCTGCCGGGCTGCCCGCCGTCAGCGGATGCGATCTGGACCTTCGTGAATCAACTGCTGTCGGGCCAGCCGCTCGCGCTGCCTTACACCCAGATTCATTATGATTGAGCGA
>CALMNY010000108.1 GCA_937872125.1 uncultured Candidatus Competibacteraceae bacterium
GCTGTTCTGGCTGTTTCCGCCGTTCCTGATCGTCTCGGGCGCGGCGGTGGCGCTGGTGACGCTGCGCCGGGGCGCGGCTGAAGGCTTGGGGCTGATCGCGCTGGCCGGCCTGGGCGCGGTGGCGCTAACCACATTGGCGCTGGGCACGCCATGGCCGATGCTGGACGTGTTGCCCACCTTCTGGCTCCCGGTATGGCTGCTGGCGCTGGTGCTGCGCGCTACAGTGGCGCTGTCCCGGACCTTCCAGGTCGCGGCGCTGCTGGGCTTGCTGGGCGTGGCCGGCTTCTACCTGGCGCTGGGCGATCCGGCGGTCTGGTGGGGCGGTGTGCTCAACCAGTGGGAGCAGGCGCTGACGCCGCTGGCGCCCGCCGACCGGGAGACGCTGGATCAACTGCTGACGCTGCTGAAGGAATGGGCGCCGTATTTGCCCGGCCAAGCAGTCGGCGCGCTGCTGTTGTTCGTGCTGGCGGGCTTGTTGCTCGGTCGCTGGCAGCAGGCGCTGCTGTTCAATCCCGGCGGCTTCCAGCCCGAATTTCACGAACTGCGGCTGGGTCGGCCCCTGGCGGCGCTCACGCTGGCGCTGTTCGGCGTGGCCCTGCTGTTCGGTTGGCCACCGCTGAACAACGTGGCGCTGGTGCTGGGCCTGCTGTACACCGTGCAGGGCATCGCTCTGGTTCACGCCGTAGCGTTCAAACGGCGGCTGTCGCCCGCCTGGCTGCTGCTGTTTTATGTGTTGCTGCTGGTTCCCTCGCTGTCGCAGGGCGTTATGGCGCTGGGCGTCGTTGACGCCTGGGCCGATTTTCGCCACCGCGTCCGGCCGCGCGTGGACCCGCGCTAAACCGCATTCCCTATCCAATCGAATTCTGGAGTATCCGACGATGGAAATCATTTTGCTGGAAAAAGTCGCCAATCTGGGCGCCTTGGGCGACCGGGTCAAAGTCAAGCCAGGCTACGCCCGCAACTTTCTGATTCCCAAGGCTAAGGCTACTGAAGCGACCGCGGCCAATCTGGCGCGCTTCGAGGCGCGTCGCGCCGAGCTGGAACGGATCGCCGCCGAGGCGCTGGCCAAGGCTAAAGCCCGCGCCGAGCAACTGGCCGAGCTGATCGTCACCCTGTCGGTCAAGACCGGCAGCGAAGGCCGGCTGTTCGGTTCGGTGGGTCCCGCCGACATCGCCAATGCGGTGTCCGCGGCCGGCATCGAACTGCAAAAACAGGAAGTGCGGCTGCCGACCGGCTCGATTCGTCAGATCGGCGAGTACGACGTAGACCTGCACTTGCACGGCGAGGTTAAAACCCAGATTCGAGTCAACGTCATCGCCGAGGCCTGAACAGCGCCGCTCGCGTCCGGTTCAGGGTAGGCTAAACTGAACTGACCCCCGCGCGCTCTTCCCTCCGTCAGCGCGGGGTAGCCACCCACCGGGCGTTTCACCCCTGCGTGGGAGGTTCGTGGCCGTGCCGCTGGGTTGTGCTGGCGGGCGGCGGATCGCCGGTCTGGTTCCGAGAGTTCCGTCATGCAGCCCGTTTCCCCGTTTCCCCACCGCAAGGACGCCGCCACTGAAGCCTTGCGGACACCGCCGCACTCACTCGAAGCCGAACAGTCCGTGCTGGGCGGCTTGATGCTGGATAACGCCACCTGGGATCAGGTGGCGGACCGGCTGGACGAGAGCGATTTCTACCGCAACGATCACCGGCTGTTGTTCCGCGCCATCCGCCGTCTGGCCGAAAACAGCCAGCCTTTCGATCTGTTGACGCTGGCGGAGTGGCTGGAAGACAACAACCAGTTGGAGGAAGCCGGGGGTTTTGTCTATTTGGGCGTGCTGGCGCGGGATACGCCCAGCGCCGCCAACGTCCGCGCCTATGCCGACATCGTCCGCGAGCGGGCGATTCGCCGCGAACTGATCCGCGCCAGCACCGAAATCGCCGACAGCGCCTACGATCCCCGGGGCCGCGATACCCGGGAGTTGCTGGACGATGCCGAGAAGCGGGTGTTCGCGATCGCCGAGCGGGGGTCCCGCGTTCGGCAGGGCTTCGCCAGCATCAAGGATTTGCTGGCGCGCACGGTCGAGCGGATTGATATTCTGTTCGAGCGCGACAACCCCGTCACCGGCATTCCCTCGGGCTGGCCGGATTTCGACGAGAAAACGGCCGGCCTGCAACGCGGCGATCTGATCGTGATCGCTGGCCGGCCCTCCATGGGCAAAACCGCGCTGGCGATGAACATCGTCGAATATGCGGCGATTCAGGTGAAGTGTCCGGTGGCGGTGTTCAGCATGGAAATGCCGGGCGAAAGCCTGATCATGCGACTGGTGTCCTCGCTGGGGCGAATTGATCAGCACAAGGTCCGCACCGGGCGGCTGGAGGAGGAAGACTGGCCGCGCCTGACCTCGGCGGTGACCATGCTGTCCGAGGCGCGGCTGTTCATTGACGACAGTTCCAGCCTGAGTCCGACCGAGTTGCGGGCGCGGGCGCGGCGGCTGCACCGGCAGGAGGGGCAACTGGGGCTGATCGTGGTGGATTACCTCCAGTTGATGCAGGTGCCGGGCACCACCGAGAATCGGGCCACCGAGGTATCGGAAATTTCCCGCTCGCTCAAGGCGCTGGCCAAGGAATTGTCGGTGCCGGTGCTGGCGCTGTCGCAGCTCAACCGCACCCTGGAGCAGCGCGGCGACAAGCGGCCGATCATGTCGGATTTACGGGAATGTGTGACTGGCGACACTCAAGTCATGCTCGCCGACGGGCGTCGGTTGCCGATTCGGGATCTGGTCGGCACGCCGCCGGAAGTGCTGGCTTTGTCGGAAGAAAGGCGAGTGATTCCGGCCAAAAGCGATCTGGTCTGGTCGGTTGGGATCAAACCCATATTCCGGGTTTCACTGGCCAGCGGACGGCAAATTCGCGCCACTGGCCGACATCGCCTGTACGGTCCAAGAGGCTGGATTCGAGTTTCGGATCTTGCCGTGGGCGACCGTTTGGCGGTGGCGCG
>CALMNY010000109.1 GCA_937872125.1 uncultured Candidatus Competibacteraceae bacterium
TAAGGCGTTTTTTCGAATACGCGCACGTAATCCACCAGGTATTGCTTCGGGAAGGTCACATCCAGGCCAATCGGGCCGGGCAACTGACCGCCCAATGCCAGGTTGAGGATGATGAAGAACGGCTGGTCAAACACCCACTCGCGCTGGCCCACGTCCGCGCGCGTGACGGTGTGATACAGCGTGCCGTCGAAATACCAGTCGATGCGATCCGGCTGCCAGTCGACGGCGTAGGTGTGAAAGTCGTCGGCAATATTGAAGGTCTGCCGGTTCCACTGGGAGAAGCCCAGCGCGCCCGAATAGCCCGGTCCGTGCAGCGTGCCCATCACCAGGTCCGGCTCCTTGCCGATGTATTCCATGATGTCGATCTCACCGCAATCCGGCCAGCCGGCGGTCGGAAAGTTTGACCCCAGCATCCAAAAAGCCGGCCACAGTCCTTTGCCGGCCGGCACCTTGACGCGCGCCTCGATGCGCCCGTACTGGAAGGTCTGCAGGCCCTGCGTCTTCAGGCGCGCCGAGGTGTAATAGGAGTCTTCGTACTTTTCCTGCAGCGCTTCGATGACCAGCATGCCATCCTCGATGCGCGCGTTTTCCGGCCGGTTGGTGTAGTATTGGGCCTCACCGTTGCCCCACCCGCCTGCGCCCAGATCATAGGTCCAGTTTTTCAGGTTGATCTTCTTGCCGTCAAATTCATCGTTCCATAGCAGTTTGTACCCCTCTGGGGGGGTGATTTTGGCTGAAGGCGCGCTGCACGAAACCAACATGCTGAGCAAAACCAGCACAAGCACAATTCTGGAGAGCAGGCGAGTGGAAGCAAAGTGGGGCATGATCAAACTCCTCACATCCAAATTTCGGGGGAAACCCGCTGAATTTATCCCTTCACGGCGCCGGCCGTCAGGCCGGAGACAATGTAGCGCTGCAGGAACAGGAACAGCACCAGCATCGGCAGCGTCAGCATCAGCACCGCGGCCGCCAGGGTGGGCCAGTTGCTGCCGTACACGCCCTGGAAGACAATCAACCCGCGCGTGATGGGATAGTAGTTCTTGTTGGTCAGGTAAATGGTCGGCGCGATGATCTCGTTCCAGATGCCGATGGCATGCAGCACGATCACGGTGGCCACGGCCGGGCGGATCAGCGGCAGCACGATCGACCAGACGAAGCGGACGTAACCGCAGCCTTCCAGCGCCGCCGCCTCGTCCAGTTCGCGCGGCAGCGTTTTGATGTAGTTCACCAGGATGACGATCCCGATCGGGTTGACCAGGAACAGCATGATGTAGCCAACCGGGTTGTTGTACAGCCCCAGGTTTAGGATGAGCTGGAACTGCGGAATGAGCGCCGGCGGCAGGAACAGCGCGATGACGAACAGGGTGAGCAGGATGTTGGCGTGCTTCACGTAACCGCGCGCGATCGGGAAGGCCACAAAAACAGCCGTCAGCACGTAAATCAGCGTTGCCGAAGCGGTATAGATGAGTGAATTGAGCAGGTACTTGGGGAAGTTGGCCTTTTCCCAGGCGTCCACGAAGTTCTTGAAGTTCAATCCGCTCGCCAGGCTGGTGGCGTCCTTCATGAATTCCGGCATGGTCTTCAACGAGGTGTTGACCAGCATGAGCAGCGGGCCCAGGTAGGCAATCAGCAGCAAAGTCAGGAATACATAGGAGGCGATTCTGCCCCAATCGATGCGCTTGCGGGGGGTGTTGACAGAAGTGGTCATTGCGCTCCTCCCATAATTCTTTCTTCACGGCGCTGAAGGATCTTTTGCGTCACCATGCCAATCACCAGCACCAGCACGAACAGCACCATCGAGGCTGCCGCGGCATAGCCCTGCCGGAAGCTGGAGGTGACGCTGCCGGAGGTTTGACCAAAGCCGGTGGCGTAAATCAGGTAGCCCAGCACTTGCGTACCGTTGCGGTAGCCGAGCAAAATCAAGAACAACTGCCAGGCCTGCAGGCTGCCGATGATGTTCAGCAGCAGGTTGGTGTTGACGCTGGGCGTCAAAAGCGGCCAGGTGACGTTGCTGAACACCTGCCACGGGCTGGCCCCGTCGATGCGCGCCGCTTCGTACAGCTCGGTGGGGATGGTCTGCAGCCCGGCCAGGAAGATCATCATGGTGACGCCCATGTTGGCCCAGATTTGCACCACGATCACCCAGGCGAAGGCCTCGTTGGGCTGCCCGCCCAAAAATTCAGAGCGCGTGCCTAATAATTCGAGGAACTTGGCCATCGGCCCGCCCAACGGGAAGAGGAACAGCGACCAGATCAGGCCCTGGATGACCGCGCCCAGGATGACCGGCATGAAGTAGACCGTGCGGAAGATGTTGCGTCCGCGGAGGCGCGGGTTGTTGAGAATGATGGCAGCCGCCAGGCCGAAGAGAAACTGGATGGTGGTGACGAAGAAACTAAAGATCAGCGTTCGTCCCAGGGCGGCAAAATTGTCTTTTGAGGATTGACCCATCAAAAGGAATTCTTTGTAGTTATCCAGGCCGACCCAATGGATGGGCGCGCCCTGCAATCCGGTGGCATCGGTGAGTGAGTAGACGGAGGTGGCAATCGACGGACCCAGCGCGATCAAAAAGTAGAACCCGATCCCCGGCAGCAACAACAGATAAGGGATCAGTTTTGACCAACCGCGACCAAAGTGGTAACCCATACGAACCTTCCTCTCTGGCGGTAATCAAGGCAGGCTTCCCACCGCCTGGGCGGGAAGCCTGCCAGAACCGGTTAACTTATTTTACAGCGTCGAGGCCGGCCTGCAAATCGGCCTGAACCTTGTCGGCGAGTTCCTTGGGATTCTCATAGGTGCCGAACGGGACGAAGTAGGAAGCCCACGGGTTGGCGAACTGGCCAGCGCCCTTGGGGGCAACGAAGTACTGTTCGTAACCTACGCGGAAGTTGGCCAGGAAGGGGGCCACTTCGGCGCCGATCTTGGTATCCAGCTTGGCGGTCGGCTGGGTGGGGATGAAGCCCACGGCATTGGCGAACGCCTGGTAATTCTCGGGGGCCGAGAACTCGGTCAGGTAGTTGATGGCGGCTTCTTTGTTGGGGGTCTTGGCGGCAATCGCCCAGCCCTGATCGTACTTGCCGAACAGGTACTTGTTGTCGTCAGCATTGTCGGAGCCCGGGAAGGGGATGTAACCCCAATCGAAGGCGGGTTCGGCAGCTTCGATGGCGGGAGCATACCAGGTGCCGCCAGGGAACATGGCCACGGCGCCCGAGGCAAAGCGGCCAGGAGCCGCGTCACCAGCCACGCCGGAAGCGCCCGGTTCCATCATATCGCGGGCGTAGATCTGCATCTTTTCCCACATGCCCAGCGACTTCTCATCGTTCCACTTGATCGTGCCGGTCCACAGACCTTCCACCAGGGCGGCCTGGTCGGGGTAGATCGAGCCAATCAGGCCGTAGGCGCCCACGAAAATGGGCCAGCCGTCTTTACCGCCGGCGGTCATGCAGGGGGTGCCCGCGGCAACGAAGGTTTCGCAGGCGGTCACGAGCTCGCCCCAGGTGGTCGGGACAGCCAGTTTGTTGGCGGTGAACAGGTCTTTGTTGTAGTAGATGCCGCTGTAGGAAACGCGCCCGAGGTTGACGGAATAAACCTTGCCGTTGTAGCTGCCGGCATCCTTGAGGGTGGCTTCATCGTAGTTCTTGGTGAAGGCCTGGTCGGTGATGTCCATCAACAGACCGGCTTCGATCAACTGCTGCCAGTTGGGGGCATCCACGCTCTTCATGTAGGGCTGCGCGCCGTTGGCGAAACCGAAGATATCGATCACGTCGATGTCGTTGGCGGTCAGGCGGGTCTGGGTGACGGTGCTCAGGTCATTGGCGTTGACAACGGCCATGTCCACGGTCACATTCGGGTATTTGTCCTGGAACTTCTTGTTGAATTCTTCCATGAAAGCAACCATGGGCGGGTTCTGATGAACCAGCACGCGCAGGGTCACCTTCTCGGCAGGGGCAGCCTGGGTGGCACCAGCGGCGGGCGCCTGGGTGGCGGCGGTCCCGCAGGCGGTGAGCACCATGCTCAGGATGACCAGAACGGCCATGACGTACAAAATCGACTTTCTCATCTTCATTGCTCCTTTTGAAAAACGAACAGGGTGAATTGGAAGGTACGCATTGCGGGATGCAAATGCGTGGAAGCGGAAGGGTGCCCAAGAGAAATTTTGACCAATCTTTCTCCTTTCGAACCGTTATGGGTGCTTGCCAACAGGGGAGTGAAATAAAACAGGGGTGCTCGCGGATTGCCGCGGGTTGGTGGCGCGGCGATTTTGGAACCGCCGTCATTTCAATTTCATTATAGGAAATCGCTCCCCCGCGCGCATGGAGGAATCCGCGCGTGAGGTGGAGGATTCATAGCGTCCGGGCGGGTGGTG
>CALMNY010000110.1 GCA_937872125.1 uncultured Candidatus Competibacteraceae bacterium
TGTGTGAGCGGCCTTGGCCGCGATGGCTGACCCTCATATAGCGGCCAAGGCCGCTCCTACAATCAATAACTTAGTTTTTAGACAGCTTCTTAGAGTGGGCATTTACGGCTTTGAGGTGGTTGCATCCGCACCGGCACATTCATCCCAGCCGGTGCGCGCCTCGGTTCCAGAATCGCAAGGCTGGACTACACGAAGGTAAACAGGAAAGCGGCGAGAAAACCGGCGATGGTCGCCAGCCCGACCGCCGGGCCGCCATCCTCATAGGCTTCGGGCATCATCACCGAGGACACCATCGCCAGAATACCGCCGCCGGCAACCGCACCGACCAGGGTGAGCAGCACCGGCGGCGCGTCGGCGAGAAAGGCATTGCCCAGCGCCGCCGCCAGTGCGCCGGCCAGCACCAGCAGTCCCCACAGGGTGAAGATGCGTTTCGTGCTGAACCCCGCCTGCTGCATACCCACCGCGCTGCCGATCGCTTCCGGCAGGTTCGACAGGAACACCGCCGCCAGGAACGTGAAGCGGAACGACTCAAGCCCTGCAAAACTGGAGCCGATCACCAGCGATTCGGGGATGCCATCGAGCAGTGCGCCGAGAAACAATGCCAGCGGCGCGCTGGCCGCCGCATGTTTTTCCATCAGCGCCGCTTCTTCGTGACGGCTCAGACGCTGAATGTTGGCTAGCGCCAGCTTTTTCCAGTCGTCCGCCTCGGCCTGTTGGCGCAGGGCGGCGACGTTTTGCAGGATTCGCTGTGAGTTCAGGTCTTCGACCGCCTGACGCAGGCGGGGCGAACAGTCGAGCAGTTCGTCGAAATGCTCCCTGGCGATTTTGAGCAGTTCGACCTCGGTGAGGGCAGTCACGGTGGCGGTGCGGGGTTCGCCGGTCAGCAGAGCCATTTCGCCGAATGACTGCCCTTCGGTCAGCCGGGCGAGCAGGGCGGATTCAGTGGCATCGGCGTGGTTGTTGGCGAGTACGGCGACCTGGCCAGAAACGATCAAATACAGCGCATCGCCGGCGTCGCCCCGGTGAAAGATAGTGGCGCCGGCGGCGAACTGGACCGGCTGGACGCACAGCAGCACTTCCTCCATCTCTTCGGGCGGCAGCGAGCGCAGCAAGTCTACTTGCGCCAGTCGAGCCAGCAGGGCCGCTGACTGTTGCTGCTTCTGGCGCAACAGGTACAGCTTGGCGAGCGCCGGATGACGCAGAGCGGCGCCGTACCGCTCCAGCCGGCGGTCGCCCAGGTAGTACAACATCCCGCCGGCGGTAAAGCCTGCCGCCACCCACAGCCAACTGAGGAGGCCGCTCAGGTGATCTTCCCGGATCAGCCGTTCCGCGCCCTCGAACGCCAGTTCCAGCGCCAGCGCCTGGATCAGGGCGCCGGTGCCGAAGGCCATGATGATGGCGTTGGCGCGCCGCGAAGGCTGAGCGAACAGGCCGATGCCCACCCCGACCAGCAGCGAGAGCATCGCCAGCGTGGCCAGCAGTACCGCGCTGGCGATTCTGGCAGGGTCGAGCGGCATGGGGAGAAATGCGCCGGCTGATTCTAAAATGGTGAGCGGATGGTAGTGGAAACCGTTGGCGAAAATGCGTCTTACAGATTGATCACGATGCTGAGTTGGCCGCTTTGGCTGTTGTTTGGAATCAGTTCTTCAAGAAGATAGGCTTTGATGGCCGCTAGGATCATCAGACAAACGAAACGGCCCAGTTTGAAACGTTCCATGCCCGCTGCCAGTTCAGCGACGCCTTTATCTTCATTGGGAAGTAAATGGGGCGAAAATTGTTTGCTTTTGTCTAAGACGACCTCCACCAGAATCGGGCACCACACGGTTCCACCCAACTGGTCGAGGAAAATCTTCTTTAGGTTATCGAAGCCCTTTTCGATACCTTTGATCGCTTCTTCTTGCATCTTAGTGATAGCGTCGGCGCCATCGGGGGCGACCGCCCCCAGGGCGTGGCTGAGCCAGATTTCGCCTTCAGACCAGCAGGAGCGGCAAAAGCGAAATCCGGGATGCGTCGGGGAAGTGGCGGTGAGTTGAAAACCGATCATGACAGCACTCCTTCAGGAACAGGGAACAGTCCCTTGAAAGGTATACTCTTGGTAAACTTATTCCGCAAGATTAACAGGGGATTAGGGAATAAAATTGTAGAGAAGGCGCGAGCGGGTTGCCGGCGGTTAGCCCGGCCCCGGTTCGGCCAGCGGGATGACGTAAAACAGGATGGCAAAGAAATGGAGCACGCTGCCGGCCAGCACGAAACCATGCCAGATCGCGTGGTGATAGGGCAACCGCTTCCAGACGTAGAAAATGACGCCCAGCGTGTACGCCAGCCCACCCAGCAGCAGCAGCCACAGACCGCCCGGCGCAACGCTGCTCAACATCGGTTTGGCGGCGACCACCACCGCCCAGCCCATGCCCACGTACAGGGCTACGGAAACGAAGGTCGAGCGCCGTCCGCGCACGATGCGCAGCACAATGCCGATCAGCGCCAGTCCCCAGATGACGCCGAACAGCGACCAGCCCCAGGGTCCGCGCAGATTCACCAGCAGAAACGGGGTGTAAGTGCCGGCGATCAGAATAAAAATCGCCGAATGGTCGAGTGTCCGCAATACCGCCTTGACGCGGGGCAGAGGGATGCTGTGGTACAGGGTCGAGGTGGTGTAGAGCAGGATCAGGGCTGCGCCGAAGATGCTGCATCCCACGATATGCCAGGCGTCGCCGTGCAGGCTGGCGAAGGCGGTCAGCACGCCCAGGCCAGCGATGCCCAATACGATGCCCACGCCATGAATAATGCTGTTGGCGATTTCCTCGCCCAGCGTATAGCGCGGCAGTTGGTGTTCGATAGTCATCGGCGGTTTCCTCATTCGGCTACGGGCGAACAGTATAACGGCGCACGCCCGGCAGATGCGCGCCGCTTTTTGCTACCCGTTCAGACCAGCGTACAGGTGACCCGCGTCTTGTCCAGCGGTGGCGCCATTGCTCTCCGAAAACGGAGGACCCTGTCATCGCCAGCCGGCATGTTACAATGCCCGCCCTATTGCAAAACGGGTCTGTGAACAGCGAGCAAGCAGCGTTTCATGAGTATCGAACAAGCCATCATCGAGGGATGTGAACGGCTGGACCTCCGGTTGTCGGATGAAGCCTGCACGCGCCTGGCGGCCTATCTGGCCCTGCTGGAACGCTGGAACCGCGCCTATAACCTCACGGCCGTGCGCGAGCCGGAGGCGATGGTGGTCCGGCATCTGCTGGACAGCCTCTCTATCCTGCCCTGGCTGGAAGGACCGCGCGTATTGGATGTAGGCAGCGGCGCGGGTTTGCCAGGCATTCCGCTGGCTGTCGCCCGGCCGGAATATGAATTCTGCCTGCTGGACAGCAATGGCAAGCGTACCCGGTTTCTGACTCAGGCCACCGCCGAATTACGACTGCCCAACGTCAGCATCGTGCGCAGCCGGGTTGAGGATTATCAGCCGGTTACTCTATTCAATAGCATCGTGTCGCGGGCGTTTGCGACCCTGGCCGAACTGGTGGCGGATGCCGGGCGCCTGTGCGCGCCGACCGGACGGCTACTGGCCATGAAGGGAGTACTCCCCGACGACGAACTGGCCCGCCTGCCGTCCACTTACCAGGTGGTCGGCGTTTACCCGTTGCGGGTTCCCCATCTGGACGCCGAGCGCCATCTGGTGCATCTGGCGCCCGCTTCTCAGGATTGAGTGCATGGCCGCCATTATCGCGATCACCAATCAAAAGGGCGGAGTCGGCAAGACGACCACCGCCGTCAATCTGGCCGCCTGCCTGTCCGCGTTGCGGCAAAACGTGCTGCTGATCGATCTCGACCCGCAGGGCAACGCCACCATGGGCTGTGGGGTGGACAAGCACACGGTTCCCGCGACCAGTTATGACGTGCTGCTGGGCGAGGCGACCCTGACGGAAGCCCTGCAATGGGTCGAGAAGGCCCAGATGCAACTGCTGCCGGCCAACGGCGACCTGACCGCCGCCGAGGTCAATCTGCTGGAAAAGGAGGATGCGCCCAATCGGCTGCGCGACGCCCTCGCCCCGGTGGTCTGGAATTTCGATGTGATCCTGATTGACTGTCCGCCGGCGCTGAACATGCTGACCGTCAATGCCCTGACCGCGGCCCAGTCGGTCATTATCCCCGTTCAGTGCGAGTATTACGCGCTGGAAGGGCTGTCGGCGCTGCTCGATACCATCGAGAAGGTGCGCAAGTCCACCAATCCCGGTTTGCGCATCGAGGGTCTGGTGCGAACCATGTTCGATCCCCGCAACCGGCTGGCCAACGACGTTTCC
>CALMNY010000111.1 GCA_937872125.1 uncultured Candidatus Competibacteraceae bacterium
AAGCGCGTTGCACCGCCTGTCTGCTGGTGGATGTGGATCCGGTCGAACTGGTGCGCGGCAAATCCAGGGCGGGCGGCGGCTTGCTGGATCAGTATGTCAACGACCGGCCCTACGCCGCGTCATCGTTTCTGTCGGTCGCCATCGGTCAGGTTTTTTCGACGGCGCTGACGGGGCGTTGCGCCGCCCGGCCTGAACTGGCGGCGCAACCGTTGCCGCTGACTGCGCATCTGCCGGTGACGCCGGCGCGCGGCGACGAGGATTTGGTTCCGGCCCTGTTCGAGCCGCTGGGTTACGAGGTGGAAATGGCGCGGCTACCGCTGGACGAGCGGTTCCCGGACTGGGGCGACAGTCCCTATGTATCGCTCACCCTCTCGGCCACGATCACGGTCAACAACGTCAACTACGAATTTCTGCCCGCCGGTCGTCTGCGCCACCCCGATCATCGCTTTGAGTGGACGCGCGCCGAGTTTGAGTCCTGGGGTCAGCGGGTTGCTGCAACCTTCGGCTACGCCGTGCGCTTTGTCCCGGTCGGCGAGGTGGATGCCGCCGTCGGCGCTCCTACACAGATGGCGGTATTCGTCCGCAGTGAGGGCAGCCCTTCGGCCCCCCCACCCCAACCCTCCCCCACGAGGGGAGAGGGAGGTGGCGCATGAAAATCACGTTGCCTGAATTGTCGCTGGTGGTGCTGGTGGGCGCTTCCGGGTGCGGTAAGTCCACCTTCGCCCGCCGCCACTTTCGGCCTACCGAGGTGATTTCCTCGGACTATTGTCGGGGAATGGTGGCTGATGATGAGAACGATCAGTCGGCCACCCCGGACGCCTTCGACCTCCTGCACTACATTGCTGGCAAGCGGCTCAAGGGTGGCCGGCTGGCGGTGGTGGACGCCACCAACGTGCGCCCGGAGGATCGCAAGCCGCTGGTGCAACTGGCCCGCGAGTATCACTGCCTGCCGGTAGCCATCGTGTTCGATCTGCCAGAGCGAGTTTGCCGGGACCGCAACGCTAGCCGTCCCGACCGGGATTTCGGCCCGCACGTGATCCGCAATCAGATCGGCAGTTTGCGCCGTTCCCAGCGCGGCCTGGAGCGCGAAGGCTTCCGTTACGTCCACCGGTTGTATTCGGTGGAGGAGGTAGATGCAGTCCGCATCGAACGGCAGCCGCTGTGGAACAACAAAAAGACCGACGCGGGTCCCTTCGACATCATCGGCGACGTACACGGCTGTTTTGATGAACTGCGCCGGCTGCTCGATCAACTCGGCTATCAACTCGATACCGGCGGGGAAACGTGGCGGGTAGCGCATCCCCAGGGCCGGAAGCTGGTCTTTGTCGGCGATCTGGTGGATCGCGGTCCCCAGACGCCGGACGTGTTGCGGCTGGCGATGGCGGCGGTGAACAGCGGCAATGGCTACTGCGTGGTCGGCAATCACGATCTCAAATTGGTCAAAGCCTTGCGTGGCCGCCAGGTCAAGATCAGTCACGGCTTGGCCGAATCGCTGGAGCAACTGGGCCGCGAACCGGACGCCTTCCGCGCCGAGGCGCTGAAGTTTCTGGATGGACTGGTCAGCCATTACGTGTTCGATGGCGGCCGGCTGGTGGTCGCCCACGCGGGCCTGCGCGAGGAGATGCACGGGCGGGGTTCCGGCCAGGTGCGGGAATTCGCTCTGTACGGCGAGACCACTGGCGAAACCGACGAATACGGCCTGCCAGTGCGCTACAACTGGGCAGCGGACTATCGCGGTCGGGCGGTGGTCGCCTACGGCCACACCCCGACGCCGCGCGCCGAATGGTTCAACAATACCATCTGCCTGGACACCGGCTGCGTGTTCGGCGGCGCCCTGACCGCCTTGCGCTACCCGGAGCGGGAACTGGTGGCGACGCCGGCGCTGAAAACCTACTACGAACCGCTGCGACCGCTGGAACCCGCGCCGACCGGCGCGTTGTCCATGCAGCAACAGATGGACGAGTTGCTCGATCTGGCCGATTTCTCCGGCAAGCGCATCCTGCATCCCCGGCTGGGTCATGCGGTCACCGTCCGCCCGGAGAACGCCGCCGCCGCGCTGGAAGTGATGACCCGCTTCGCCGCACATCCGAAATGGCTGGTTTATCTGCCGCCCACCATGTCGCCGGCGGAAACCAGCGAACTGGAAGGATTTCTGGAACATCCCCGCGAGGCGCTGGACTATTACCGCAAGGCCGGGATCGATTCGGTGGTGTGCCAGGAAAAGCACATGGGTTCCCGCGCCGTGGTCGTTATCGCCAGGGACGAGACGGTGGCCCGCGCCCGGTTCGGCGTCGCCAACGAGGGACAGGGAATCGTCTACACCCGGACCGGCCGGCGCTTTTTCAATGATCCCAGCCTGGAGCGGCAACTGTTGGACCGGCTGGCCGAGGCACTGAGCACGGCGGGCTTTTGGGCGGAGTTCGAGAGCGACTGGTTCGTGCTGGACTGCGAGTTGATGCCGTGGTCGCTGAAAGCGCGGGAACTGCTCACCCGCCAGTACGCTGCCGTCGGTACGGCCAGTCGGGCGATGCTGCGGGAAGCGCACGATCTCATCGCCACCGCTGCTAGACGCGGTGTCGAAGTGGGAACGCTGCACGATGAATACGCCGAGCGGCAGCGCGACGCCCAGCGGTTCACCGATGCCTATCGGCGCTATTGCTGGAACGTGGCGTCCATTGAGGATGTGCGGCTGGCGCCGTTTCACCTGCTGGCCTCCGAGGGCAAGGTTCACGCCGACCAGACCCACGCTTGGCACATGGAGCAACTGCACCGGCTGGCGGCGGCCGGTTCGCCGGTGGTGCTGGCGACCGAATACCGGGTGGTGGAACTGGCCGATGAGGCGGCCTGCCGGCGCCTGGAAGATTGGTGGCTGGGCCTCACCCAGGAAGGCGGCGAAGGCATCGTCATCAAGCCGCTGGCGTTCATTCCCGAACATCGCAATATTCAACCGGCGGTCAAATGCCGGGGCCGGGAGTATCTGCGCATCATCTACGGGCCGGAATATACCGACGACCGGCATCTGGCGCGGCTGCGGAAACGGTCGCTGGGCGGCAAGCGGGCGCTGGCGCTGCGGGAGTTCGCGCTGGGCCTGGAGGCGCTGGAGCGGTTCGTCGCCCGCGAGCC
>CALMNY010000112.1 GCA_937872125.1 uncultured Candidatus Competibacteraceae bacterium
ATTCCCGGCTTGCGGCAGGCAGATTTCCGCATCGGCGTCGTGGTGGATGAAGCTCATCACGGTTTTACCGGTGCCACCGAGGCGGTGCGGTTCTATCGGGATATCATGCGCCCCGATTTCACCCTGCTCATTACCGCCACGCCGGATGATGCCGATGTGGAAAAATTCAGAAAAGCGGCGGGCATTGGTGAATTACACCGACATCGGGTTTCGCGCAAGGATGCCGTGGACGCTGGCCTGATTAAGGGCGGTGTGCAGTGCATCGCCTATCTGGCTCCTAATAACCAGGAAACCCTGGGCGACATTCCCGCAACCGCATTGGCGGAAGGCTGGCAAACCCACAACGCGATTAAAAAGCAACTGGCAGAAATTGGCATCAACCTCACGCCCCTGATGCTGGTACAGGTCGGCAACAAAGGCAACGCCGGCGCATCCGCCATTCAGGAAGCCAAAACCCGTCTGCTGGAATTGGGCGTGCCGGAAGACGTGATCGCCTGGTATACCGCCGACGAACCCAACGATGATTTGCTGGCGGTGGCGCTGGACGAAAGCAAGGAAGTCTTGCTGTTCAAAATGGCTGTGGCGCTGGGATTCGACGCGCCGCGCGCCTTTACCGTGGTTTCCATGCGCGGGGCCAAAGATACCGATTTTGGCGTGCAAGTGGTTGGACGCATTTTGCGCGTGCATCGCCGCTTGCAATCCAAAGCTATTGATCAATCCCTGCCCCCGTTATTGCGTTGTGGCTATGTCTTTCTGGCCGAGGCGGAAAGCCAGAGCGGCTTGATCGGCGCAGGCGAGAAAATCAACGCCATTCAAACCGAACTTTCCGGGATTAGTCCTTATACGATGCAGGTGCGCATCGCCGGAGAAACCCAGGTTCAGGTGATCAAAAACGGGCAAACCACCTTATTGCCACAGCCTTATACGCCGCCTGTCTGGAAGCCGGCGACCGATAACGAATCCGAACCCACAGCAGCGCATATTCATGATCCATGGAATTCCGGGGCCATACAAACCTTGCCCGGCTTTCATTTGCCCTTGCCGAGTGAACTTCGCGGATCAAAACAAAGTGCGCCTTCTCAACCTGTAACGGCTTTACCCGGTAATGGACTTCACCCACTGCGCGCGGGAGTTCCGACCCGGTTTCAAACCGAACGCTTGCCGCTATCCACCGATGAACTGCTCAAAGGAATCGGAGCGCATCTCAAGCTGAATGCAGAGGTGTTGAACGCGGGTTTGCGCAAAAGCGTCAAAATCACCCGCAAGAAAATTACCGATATTTTCAGCCACCATGAAGAAGTGGTCGACACGGTGCAAGCGAAATTATCCCGTGCACAACTGGCGCGGCGAGCGCAGCGCGTTTTATACGATGCGCAGTATTACAGCCCGCGCGACCTGGAGGAAATGTTACTGTCGCGGTTGCGGCTGGAATACAACGACCATCAGGGTATCGGACTGTCCGATGAAGAATTACGGGATGCCCTGAATCTGATTCTGGTGAATTATCCCAAATTAGTGCGCGATGCAGCCCGAACCAGTGCGGCGCTCAACAAGGAAATAGTAGAAACTGCGCCCTTGCCTGATCATCTGGAAATAGCCGCAGGCGCCCCGCACTCTCGCCTGAATGTCTATGGCGTCATACTGCCAGACCTGAACGAACACGAACGGAAGTTCGCTGAAATGCTCGACGCCGACACCAAGGGAACGGTGTTGTGGTGGCATCGCAACGAGCCGCGCAAGCCGTGGTCCATCGGTATCGTATTGCCTGACGGGGACCGCTATTTCCCTGATTTTATCGTGGGTGTGAAAGACCGGATGCGTGGCGGCAGCGTGCTGCTGCTGGAAACCAAGGGCGGGCATCTGCTTAACAGCGATGAAACTGTGGAGAAAGTCGTCGCCGTGCACAAAACCTATGGCCCGCCGGTGATGCTCAAACGGCGTGATGATGGGAGCCTTTGGATCGTGCGCTACATCGCCAGCAGGAATCGCGTTGAGGAAGATCAAGCCTTTCGCGTGGAGAATATGGCGCAGTATTGAGTTAAGTTTGATTGCAAAGCGAGATTAAGTCATGCAAGCTATTCGCCAGATTTATGATAATGCGCCTGACATTATCCCTGTTCCTGAAGCGTTCCGTCATCGCCGACTCGAAGTGCTGCTTATTGTGGAAGAAGAAACTGTATCGCCGCCCAGTTTGAAATCTCTTTTGGCCGATATGCCTGATGTTGGAGACGATAGTGATTTTTCCCGCCCGCGTGATTTCGGAAGGCAGGATATGACATGGGATTCCTGATCGACACAAATATTTTGGCTGAACTACGTAAACGCGAACGCGGCAATCCCGGTGTCCTTAATTGGTATAGTGGGATCGAAGAGTCCGAAATTTATATTTCTGTAATTGTTTTGGGTGAGATTCGCCGAGGAGTAGAGTTGCTGCGCCGTCGGGACCAAGTGGCAGCGGAAAGCCTGGAGGCCTGGCTGAACTGTCTCCGAGTTTCGCTAGGTGATCGGTTGTTGTCAGTCACAGAGGCGATAACCGACTGTTGGGGTAGGCTCGGTATTCCAGACCCTATTCCGGTTGCCGATGGTTTACTCGCTGCCACTGCATTGGTCCATGACCTTACTTTGGTTACCCGCGATACCCGTGATGTAGAACGCTCTGGGGCGCGTTTGCTCAATCCGTTCTCTTGAATTTGCCACGGACGGAAACTCCGTATGCCCTTACTCAGCATTGACCACCTCTCCATCGCCTTCGGCGCCGAAAAGCTGCTGGACGACGCCAGCTTCCAACTCGATGCCGGCGAGCGGGTTTGCCTGATCGGCCGCAACGGCGCGGGCAAAACGACGCTGCTGCGTCTGCTGGCCGGTGAAATTCAGCCCGACAGCGGCGACATCTGGCGGCAGCCCGGCTTGCGCGTCGCCACCCTGGCGCAGGAATTGCCCACCGACACCACGGCTACCGTATTCGAGATCGTCGCCGGTGGATTGGAAGGGCTGGGCAATCTGCTGGCCGACTACCACGACGCCGCGCTGCGCCTGACTCACGACCACACCCCGGAATCGATGCGGCGCATGGATCAGTTGCAGCACGAGCTGGAAGCACATGACGGCTGGCGCTGGCAGCAGCGGGTTGAAACCGTCATCAGCCGCCTGCAATTGCCGGCGGATACGCCGCTGGCGGAACTGTCGGGGGGCTGGCGGCGGCGGGTATTGCTGGGCCGGGCGCTGGTGCGTGATCCCGACGTGTTGTTGCTGGACGAACCGACCAATCACCTCGATCTGGAAACCATCCAGTGGCTGGAAGACGAGCTGCTGGAATTTCGCGGCGGGCTGTTATTCGTCACCCACGACCGCGCCCTGCTGCAACGGCTGGCGACCCGCCTGCTGGAACTGGATCGCGGCGCGCTGACCTCGTGGCCGGGCGATTACGCCAATTTCCTGGAAAAGAAGGCGGCGCTGCTGGAAGTCGAGGCCCGCCACAACGCCAAATTCGACAAAAAACTGGCGCAGGAAGAAACCTGGATTCGGCAGGGCATTAAAGCCCGCCGCACCCGCAACGAGGGCCGGGTGTTGGCGTTACTGGCGCTGCGCGAGGAGCGTTGTCAGCGCCGCGAGCAACTTGGCAAGGCCAGTTTCACGCTGGAACAGGCGGAGCTGTCCGGCAAACTGGTGATCGAAGCAAAGAACGTCCATTACGCCTGGCAGGGCGAACCACTGATCCGTGATTTCTCCACGCGAATCATGCGCGGCGACCGCATCGGCCTGATCGGTCCGAACGGTTCCGGCAAAACGACTTTGCTGAATCTGCTGCTGGGCCGCCTGTCGCCGGACGTCGGTCAGGTCCGGCACGGGACCAAGCTGGAAATCGCCTATTTCGATCAACTGCGCGAGCCATTGGACCCGGAGCAAACCGTGCTGGACAGCGTCGCGGGCGGGCGGGAAACCCTCGAAATCAACGGTCAGCGCCGCCACGTCATTGGTTATCTGGGCGATTTTTTATTCACCGCTCAGCGGGCGCGTTCCCCGGTCAAATCGCTGTCCGGCGGCGAGCGCAACCGGCTGTTGCTGGCGCGGCTGTTCACCAAACCCGCCAACCTGCTGGTTATGGACGAGCCGACCAATGATCTCGATCTGGAAACGCTGGAATTGCTGGAAGAATTGCTGCTGGACTACACCGGCACCCTGCTGCTGGTCAGCCACGACCGGGCGTTCCTGGACAACGTAGTAACCAGTTGCGTAGTGTTCGAGGGCGACGGACGCATCCGCGAATACGTCGGTGGTTACAATGACTGGCTGCGCCAGCGGCCCGCACCGGAACTGGTCGCGGTCACCAAGCCGAGACCGGAACCCAAACCGGTCATTCGCCCGCCGAAATCGGCCACGTCCGGCAAGCTGGGCTACAACGAGCGACGGGAACTGGAGCGGTTGCCCGCCCGCATCGAGGAGTTGGAGCAACGGCAACGGGACTTGCACGCCCTGACCGCTGACCCCGCGTTCTACAAGCAGGAACCGGTAACGATCACCCGGCGCATGGAAGAACTGCGCGCGTTGGAGGCGGAATTGGAAGCAGCCTACGGGCGCTGGGAGGAGTTGGAAACGCGGGAGGGCGGCGCTGGGTGAAGCCCGCTACGCCCCATAGTCCCGATAAAAAACCAGGGTGGCGATTACTTACCGTCCACTGCGTTCGGATCAATTGCACATTCCTCCCCCTCGCGGGGGATGGAATTTTCGCACAATGGCCAGAGACGGATTCGGAGTTCTACCAGGGTGATTATCGCTCGATCACTTCAGCTCGCTGAACGACCCAAACCCCGTTCTGACTATTGAACTCAACTTTTCCAACAATTCCTTCAACTGGATATTCAAACTCCACCACCACTTTGCCATTTTCGAGGCTGATTTTGTTGAAATCCAGGTATGCTTCATCGCCTTCACGGATTTCTTCCCGCTTCATATAAGCGACTGGAACGCCAAATTTAAATAGCGCCAGCTTTTCAGGGAAAGACTCCTGTTTTAAAATCCTCAATGGCGATCTATCTGGTAGTTCTGCATGATAATACGGTTGCAGATCTGGAATATCGATTACCAATCGAACGATTTGATTAAAATCTTCAGCGTTCAAAGTTGTCATCTGCATGTTCTCCGCCAGTGATTGAGGTTGGAAACCCATGTTTCCGATCAGAAAGGAAAAAACCGCTATGTGCAACCCAGTCGGCGTTTTCACTGATTGGCTTCCTTAAATGCGGTCACCAGTATCTATTGATATCTTTACCATAGGCTTCCTTCTCGAAATTTTTTCCTTCCTCGCCGGCCTGATCCACTCCATCCTTCCAGTCTCCCCAATGTACTGTTTCATGCAGTATAGTGGATTCAACCAGCAGATGCATTTCCGGCTTTCCCGAGTCAGTTTTCTCGAACCGCTCGCAGATTTCTGCGGCCAGGTAGATATGATTTGGCTCAGTGCTACCTCTGAATTCACCATTGGCCCCCGGCATCACCGCTGAGTGTAAAATAGGCAATGGGCCTGATCCTACGGCACATCTGGCATCGCTTTCACTCAGTTCACTATACTTGAGAAAAGCAGCCCATACCTTATTCTTGTTTTTCACTTTCGGCAAATTATCCTCAACCCATTTACTGAGCTTTGGGTATTTACTTCTGAATGCGTATGCAATTTTCATCAGTTCCTCCAATCCAGGGCTTGGGGTTCGGCAAGTGATATCTCACAGTTCGCAAATTCTACATCAGCAAACAGCACGCCAAATTCTTATTGTCTTGATAGTAAGGCATTTTTATAGAGGATTTTTTTCCTGCCGGGCCATCGTGGACTGGCTGGCCTGGTCCAATCTGAACCGGACACACGATTTGGCTTTTGGTGGGGAGTTCAGCAACTCACTGTTTCACAAGGCGCCCTCCCCCCTTGTGGGTGAGAGCTGGAAGAGAGGCGTGAACGGTTAAGAAGCTGTCTAAAAACTAACGTGTTGATTGTAGGAGCGGCCTTGGCCGCGATTGCTGGCCCTCATATCGCGGCCAAGGCCGCTCCTACACATAACCAATTGATTTAATAATATTAAGTTTTTTGACAGCCTCTAAGGAGAAGTTGGAAGCGCGCGCGTGCAGGGTGAAGAATCCCGTCTCTCCCCTCCCCTCCCTTCACCGCTGCTGCAAATTTTGCAGCAGTTGTTCCTCACCCTGACGCAACTTGCCGGAGCGAATAAGGGACAATGAACCCTCATCCTCCTTGAGTTCCTTGGCAGGCACATCGGATGGCGGACGGGCGCCGTAATGAATCCTGCCTTCGGCATCAGTCCAGGTGTAGATGCGCTCAGTCGGTTGTACGGCAACCGGCTTGGCGTTGAGTTCTACCGGTTCAACCGCCTGGCCTTCGGGCGGGCGATTGCCATAATGAACGCGGCCGGCCGAATCTTTCCAGGTATAGACCTCGCCCTCGGCGGCCATCACGATCCCGCCAGACAACCCCGCCAGCATTCCGGCCCAAACCAGCCATCGCCTGCTAACCAGCAGGCAATCATGCCACCGTTCAGATGAGCGCTTCGGGCCATTCATTGCTGGAGCTATCGCTGACAGGAACGATCAGTACAGGTCGCTGGGACAATAACGTGACACGGCGGGTGGTAGAACCCAGAAGATCGCGCAGGCCAGAGCCACCGGTGTGGGTGCCCATGACAATCAGATCGGCCTCGCAACGGTCGGCCTCTTGCAAGATGACTTCGTGAGGAACGCCGCTGATGACGCGAATTTCCGAGATGATCTCAGTCTGCTCGAGCGTGGCGCCGAGTTCCGCCGTGCAGAACGCTTCCAGTCGCTTGTGGAATTTGTCCAGGATGCCACGGGTCGCTTCGTGATGGAGCTCCTGAGCTTTTTCCGGCGACAGATACGATTCCATCAGAAATCGAACCGAATTGTTCAGCGGCTCCACCACGTGCAGCAGCACAATCCGGGCGCTGTGTTGCCGGGCCATACCCAGCGCGAAACGGAATACTGGCAACGTATGGCCGCCTAAAGCTGTGGTGTACAAAATAGTTTTAATCTGGGGAAGCATAGCGTGCGCTCTACATTCAGGGGATGGATAAACCGCGAACTACACTGCCGCGTGCATCCCTGTCAACGGCCAGCGCCTGACGAAATTATAGTTTAACCTCCATGCAGTATTGGAATGGATAGCCGTCCGATTTGTTCAACTCTGCCCCGACCTTCGAGGAATTTTCCCCATGCCTGACTCCCTCCACCTCCAACGCCTGTCGGGCGCTGCGATCAACGCCTGGTTGCCGGAATTGGCGCGGTTGCGCATCCAGGTGTTCCGCGAGTTTCCCTATCTATATGACGGCAGCACGGCCTACGAGGAAAACTATCTCAGGACCTACGTGGATGCGCCGGACAGCATCATGGTGCTGGTTCAGGATGGCGAACAGGTAATAGGCGCGTCGAGCGGTTTGCCGCTGGCCGCCGAGACGCCGAACGTGATCGAACCGTTTCTGACGCACGGCTACGACCCGCAGCGGATTTTCTATTACGGCGAGTCGGTCCTGTTGCCAGAGTATCGAGGGCGGGGATTGGGAAAACGCTTCTTCGCGGAACGGGAAGCGCACGTCCACGGACTGGGGCGTTTCGAGATCGCCTGTTTCTGTGCGGTGCAGCGGTCTGCCGACCATCCGCGCCGACCCGCCAGCTACGCGCCGCTGGACACACTGTGGAACCAGCAGGGATTCGTGAAGCATCCGGAACTGCACACGACATTCTCCTGGCGGGATTTGGACGAGAGTCAGGAGTCGCCGAAACCGATGGTGTTCTGGCTCAAGACGCTGGTTTGAACAGCCTCGCGCCCCTTCACCCCTCTCTCACCAGCGGGAGAGAGGGATTTTTATAACAATAGGGCTTCTCAGATTTCCGTCACCGACGGCAGCCCGGACAGCGCCATCGCCAGTTCGGCCTCGTCGTACTGCTGGTCAG
>CALMNY010000113.1 GCA_937872125.1 uncultured Candidatus Competibacteraceae bacterium
GGTTGCGGCGCTTCGCCCGGCGGCATCTGTTGAAACGCGATTTCCAGTTCATACAGGCTGTCGTTGCGGGCTTCGTCCACCCGCGGCGCCTGGCTGGTCGGACCGATGAACAGGCCGGAAAACAGAGTGGACAGGCTGGGATGGTGCTGCCAGTAGGTCAACAGACTGCGCAGCAGCTCAGGCCGGCGCAGGAACGGGCTGTCAGTCGGCGTCGCCCCGCCCAAGGTGACGTGATTGCCGCCGCCGGTGCCGGTGTGGCGGCCATCCAGCATGAACTTCTCCGTCCCCAGCCGCGCCAGCCGCGCATCTTCGTACAGCCCTTCGATATTCTGCTTCAGTTCCTGCCAGTCGCCGGCGGGATGAATGTTGACCTCGATCACGCCCGGATCGGGGGTGACCGCCAGCTTGCGCACCCGCCAGTCCGGCGGCGGCGCGTAGCCCTCGACCAGCACCGGCATTTGCAGTTCGGCGGCGGTCTGCTCGACGCAGGCCAGCAGGTCGAGATAGTGCTCCCACTGGCTCAACGGCGGCATGAACACGAACAGATGACCGTCGCGCGGCTCCACGCACAGCGCAGTGTGGATCACCGCACTGCCATCCACCGCCGGCTGCTCCTGAAAATCGCCGCGCGGGGTCGGACCGCCGCCCTGGAGAAACGCGCTGTAGCGGCGCATGACTTCGCCATGGGTATCGCCCAGCGCGGCGCGAAACTCGAACAGCGACTGCGGATGCGGGATTTCCCGGTCGGTTTCCGCCACCCAGGGTAGCGCCGCCAGCGGCAGGCGGTAACCCATCGGCGAGTCGCCCGGCATCAGGTACAGATGCTCGCGGCGCAGCGCCCACGGCCCGCTGAGCCAGCCATGATCCGCATCATCCCAGCGCAGCGGCAGGGCGTAACCCGTCGCCTGGTTCATACCGCGTTCCAGCAACAGCGCCAGCCGTCGCCGCTCCTCGTCGTCCTTGAGGTCGAACTTCAGCGGGTCCACGTTGACCGGCAGGGTGCGCTCCTTCCACAGGTAGTAATACACGTCTTCATAACCGGGAATCAGGCGCTCGGCGCTCACGCCCAGCCGCCGGGTTAGTTCCGTCGCAAACGCCTGCGCCTGCTCCGGGCCGAAACCCTGGGCCTTTTCGTCATCAGCGATCCAGCGCGGGTCATGCCACAGCGGCAACCCGTCGCTGCGCCAGTAGCAGGCCAGCGCCCAGCGCGGCAGCGATTCGCCGGGATACCACTTCCCCTGGCTGTAGTGCAGAAAACCATTCGGCGCGAAACGGTCGCGCAACTTCTTCAACAGCCGGCCCGCCAGCTTGCGCTTGGTCGGCCCCACCGCCGCGATGGTCCATTCCGCGCCGTCCATGTCGTCAATCGAGACAAACGTCGGCTCGCCGCCCATGGTCAGGCGCACGTCGCCCGCCACCAGCCGCACATCTACGTCATGGCCCAGTTGCTCGATGCGCGCCCATTGCGCCTCGCTGTAGGGCTTGGTGACGCGCGGGTCCTCGTGGATGCGGTCCACCGTCATGGCGAAATCGAATTCCGTCTCGCATGGATCGGTGTAACCGGTCACCGGTGCGGCGCTGGGCGGGGTCGGGGTGCAGGCCAGCGGAATGTGGCCCTCGCCGGCGAACAGGCCGGAAGTCGGGTCCAGCCCCAGCCAGCCAGCGCCCGGCACGAACACCTCGGCCCAGGCGTGCAGGTCGGTGAAATCGGCGGCGGGACCGGACGGGCCGTCGAGCGACTTGATATCAGCGGTGAGCTGGATCAAATAGCCGGACACGAAGCGCGCCGCCAGCCCCAGATGCCGCAGGATCTGCACCAGCAGCCAGGCCGAGTCGCGGCACGAGCCGCTGCGTTTCTCCAGCGTCTCCTCGCAGGTCTGCACGCCCGGCTCCATGCGGATGACATAGGCGATTTCCCGGTTCAGCCGCCAGTTGATCTCGACCAGGAAATCAACGATTCGCTGCGGATCGCGGTCCACGCTGGCCACCCATTCGCGCAGCAGCGGCCCGTCGTCCTCGATTTCCAGATAGGGCGTCAACTCCCGGCGCAGGGTCGGTTCGTAATCAAACGGATCATGCTCGGCGTAACTTTCGACGAAGAAATCGAAGGGATTGATGACCGTCATTTCGGCGACCAGATCCACGGCGATCTTCAGTTCCCGGATTTTGTCCGGGAACACCAGCCGGGCCTGGAAATTGCCGAAGGGGTCCTGCATCCAGTTGATGAAATGCTGGGGCGGCTCGATCCGGAGCGAATAGGCGTGAATGGGAGTGCGAGCGTGCGCGGCGGGGCGCAAGCGGATGACGTGCGGCGAGAGATTGACTGGGCGGTCGAAGCGGTACGTCGTGCGATGGTGGAGCGCAACACGGATGGCCATGGCCTGTCCTTCACGATGGGCGAATAATGGGGGCGCATTATGCGCGGTTGAATTACCCTGGCCAATGCAAGCGGCGTTCCGCACACGGTTGCTGATAGTTCCAATAGGTTCGCCGGTATACTTGCACCCCTCCCGTGCAGCACGCTGCGGTTCAGCATTCGTTTGGTGCAACGGACGCCATGATTTACCGCGCCAACCCGCTCGGACGGGATTGGCTTGGATTTTGCTGAATCCGAACGCAACGTCCACCGAATACGCCGATGCCAAGGACCACGACCATGACCATCGAGTGGCAACACTACGCCGCGACGGATTCCTATTACGACGAGCTGATCGCCAGCGCGACGGGGCCGCGCCCGGCGGCGCGCGCCCTGTGCGAATACCTGGCTTCCCTGAGCGACGAAGAACTGCGCGAGCGCAAGACCGCCGCTGAACTCGCCATTCTGGTGATGGGCATCACCTTCACCGTCTACACCGAGGGCGGCAGCATTGACCGGGCCTGGCCGTTCGACATCGTGCCGCGCATCATCCCCAGACACGAATGGGATCGCACCGAGGCGGGCTTGAAACAGCGGGTGCTGGCACTCAACCTGTTCATTGACGATCTTTACCACGAGCAGAAGATTATCCAGGACGGCATCTTCCCCGCCGAGGTGCTGGCGCAGTCGGTCAACTTCCGCCCGCAATGCGTCGGCGTCAGCCCCCGTTACGGGGTCTGGGCGCACATCTGCGGCTCCGATCTGGTGCGCGACAAGGACGGCACGATTTATGTGCTGGAGGACAACCTGCGCGTCCCATCGGGCGTGTCCTACATGCTGGAAAACCGGGTCGTCACCAAGCGGGTGTTCCCGGAACTGTTCGAGCACCAACGCATTCAGCCGGTGGACGACTACACCCTGCGCCTGTACGACCTGCTGGCCTCGCTGTCGCCCCGGCCCGGCGATCATCCGACCGTGGTCGTGCTCACCCCCGGCATCTACAACTCGGCTTATTTCGAGCATTCCTATCTGGCGCAGCAGATGGGCGTGGAACTGGTGGAAGGCAGCGACCTGGAAGTGGGCGACGACGATTGCGTCTACATGCGCACCATCGAGGGGCTGGAGCGGGTGGACGTGATCTACCGGCGCATTGACGACCTGTTCCTGGACCCGGAAGCGTTCCGGCCCGATTCCACGCTGGGCGTCAAGGGCCTGATGCGGTCCTGGCGCGCGGGCAACGTGGCGCTGGCCAACGCACCGGGCGCGGGCGTGGCCGATGACAAGGTGGTCTACGCCTTCGTGCCGGAGATTATCAAGTACTACCTCGATCAGGACCCGCTCATCGCCAACGTACCGTCCTGGCTGTGCATGCGGGACAAGGATCGGGACTATGTGCTGGCCAACCTGGACAAACTGGTGGTGAAGCCGGCCAACGAATCCGGCGGCTACGGGATGCTGGTCGGGCCGCACGCCACGCCGGCTGAACGCAAGCGTTTCGCCGAACTGATTCAGAAAGACCCGCGCAACTACATCGCCCAGCCGACGCTGGCGCTGTCCACCTCGCCGACCCTGTGCGATGACCGCATGGAGCCGCGCCATGTGGATTTGCGGCCGTTCATCCTGTCCGGTGGCCCTCCCACCTACGTCACCACCGGCGGCCTGACCCGAGTGGCGCTCAAAAAAGGTTCGCTGGTCGTGAACTCCTCGCAGGGCGGGGGCAGCAAAGACACCTGGATCGTGGCTACCGAGGGCCTCTAACCATGCTATCGCGCGTCGCTCAAAACATTTATTGGATGACCCGCTACGTCGAACGGGCCGAGGACACCGCCCGGCTGATCAACGTCAACACCAACCTGCTGCTGGACCTGCCGCGCAATACGACCTTCGGCTGGCTGCCGCTGATTTTTATCATCGGCGCCGAGAAGTTGTTTTTTGACAAGGATCCGCACCGGCTGGTCGACGAGGCCACCGTGGTCAAATTCCTGATCAACGACCGCGAGCATCCGAGTTCGATCATCGCCAGTCTGGCCGCCGCCCGCGAGAATCTGCGCACCACCCGCGACATCGTGCCGCGGGAAGCGTGGGAACAGATCAACAGCCTGTACATCTACGCCCGTGATCACACGCCCAGCCGACGCGGTCGCTATGAATTCCTGCGGCGGGTGATTCAGGGCGCGCAACAGATCGGCGGCCTGCTGGCCGGCGAGATGAGCCGCACTGCCGCCTATGATTTCGTGCGCCTGGGGCATTATCTGGAACGCGCCGACATGACCACCCGCATTCTGGACGTGCGGTCGGCCAATTTATTGTCGCGCGCCCGCCAGAGCCAGAGCCAGGTTCAAACCCAAACCTCGGCCGCCGCGCCGGAGGAGCAGGACCCGTTTGACAGCATCCAGTGGATGAGCGTGCTGAAATCGCTGAGCGCCTATCAGATGTACCGCCAGCAGGTGCGGATGCGGGTCAATGGGCCGGATGTGCTGAAATTCCTGTTGCAGGATGAATACTTCCCACGCGCCGTAGCGTTCTGTCTACGGCAACTGGACATCTGCCTGCGCAAGCTGCCCCGCCACGATGCGGCGCTGGCCGCTCTCGCCGCGCTCCAGCAAAAACTGAACGCAGCGACGGTGCCGGAATTGACCCGTGAGGGATTACACGACTTCATTGATGAGGTGCAAGTCGGCTTGGGTGAATTGCACGATCAGATCGCCGCCGCCTATTTCGCCCATTAGCTCGCTGATTGAACCGGCCCGCCGCCGGTTCAGAA
>CALMNY010000114.1 GCA_937872125.1 uncultured Candidatus Competibacteraceae bacterium
CGGAACGAGCCATGGGATCGGTGAAGCTCCGTGATTATGGGTGATGAAGCAATGATAACAGATAAAATGATTACATAATACGTATTTTACATAGGTTTACCGAGGTAAAATTCAAGATTATTCCTATAATCATGAATTATGGAATCGCCCTCTAAACCGCTCCTGGCCAGGTTTTCCATCATCGTTTGATGACGCGCTCGCACTGTTTAATCACGATCCGTTCGGTGCGCTGCAACGCCGGATAGGCGCCAAAGCGTTCTTCAAAGGTTGTTCGCGCCGAAACCGCCACTTGTGGTAGCCGAGTTGCCATTTCTTCAACCAGATTGACCAGAAATCGGGGTCTGATGTCGCACTGTCTGGCGAACGCCTCCCAGTGCGGCCTGGCGATCAGGCTGGGATTGCGCTCGCCGCCGACATCGAACGCAAGATGGGAGTCGATGCGTTGGATCGCCCGGGTACAGACCAGATCATAGAAAGGCGCCAGGCGGATCGCTCCGTTGGGTAGATGCAGCAGCGAAAGATTTTTGGCGTGGCCATCCGAATTGCCCGCCAGTACATTGAAAATTTGCCAGCGCAATAGCTGTTGCGTATCAATCGCCGGTTCGCTGGAAGCGTTCCGCACCAATTGATAGCACTGCGCAAAGGATGGCCCGCCGTCGTTTTGATATTTCTTCTCATGCCCGTATCCCATGGCTTGGCAGAAATCTTCCTGATGCCATCGCTGCACTTCGCCCCGGTCATCCCGCACGCGATCATAACGGGCAATCAGCGCATAGCGGATCCGCTTGATCGACCGCAACTCGATATCCACCACCGGCAAACCAACCGCTTGGGCGAGTTGCATGGTAAAAGTTTCATAAGCCGGGAGATGACGATAGTCCGCCAGCTCGAATTTCAAGATGTGGCTGGAAGGAGCCTCGCCCTGCGGCAGGAAATAACCTTCGTTCTGGAACAGGATCGGACATTTATCCTGAGCGCCAGCCAGGGATAACCGGGGACGCTCGTCGGCGGGCCATGCGGTATAGATCTGGCCACGTCGAGCCGCCAGATTGACCAGATCCTCATCCGTCAGTGGACGGTAATGGCGTTCCCCTGAAGGCTGTCGCTCGACGGGTAAAATGGACAGTGCCCCAGCGCACTCACCCCCGATGGCGCGCAGCAAATCAAAATCCGTGTTCGGAATCCTGAGATCGCGGACGATGCGCTCCCGGACGCCGCCCTCGGGCAACAGGTTGGCGAAAAAGCGATGGGCGACGCCCTCCTCCGCTGCCGCATCGCCGGCGTCCAGGGGCAAAGTGCGCGCGATGGCAAAACCACCGGTGGCAATCCAATCGGCGTCATAGCGAAACCCAATCTGGCCGAATGAATTGCGCCACAGATAGCCAACCAGTCGTTGCTCGCTCCAGACGTTGAGCGCATCCGGGTCAATCATGACGCCTCAACGCTGATTTTTGGGGGGACAGGAGTCCGGCCCAGATGAAACGGCGTTGCCCCGGGGTTGTACGATGATATCCAGGCCCAGAATTTCAAGCGCCTTCAAGACCTTGCCAATCTCGGCGGTCTCTTTGCCGCGCTCGAACTCGGATAAAAAGCGCGTGCTCAGAGTGCTGAGTCCAGAGACCGTTTCGAGGGTCAGGCGTCGGCTCTTGCGATGAACGCGCGCCAACCGGCCCAGTTCTGCAACCGTCCGGATCGCCCCGTAAGTGACTTCATCCTTCGCCATAGCGATGCCTGTGAAAAGTACTGTACGGTAAAAAATAGCCTCGCGAAGAGGCAAACTCAAGAAAAATATACCGTGCGTGAAAATTAAACAGACTTCCCCAGACCATGGTGACCTGAATGTACTTTATCATGGCATCCGCCGCGACTTGGCAGCACAATATCGTTATCATCCTTGCCGATGCCCCTGGCAACGCTCATCTCGGCTACTGTGGCAAGCCCCCTTAGGAGAGACTCAATGCCCACATCAAATAACCACTCCGGCCTGCGCGACAACCACACCAGAGGAACGGTCGCTGACTTCCTGCGGGCGAAAATCCAGAGCGGCTCCCAGCTCTCTATCGTATCGGCCTACTTCACCATCTACGCCTACGACGCGCTCAAGGAGGCGCTCGAGCGGATTGGACATCTCGATTTTCTCTTCGGCGAGCCGGCCTTCGTCAACCGTCTCGACCCCGGCAAGACCGAGAAAAAAGCGTTCATTATCAACGCCGACGGTTTGGCGCTCGCCAACCAGCTTCAGCAGAAACGCATCGCCCGGGAGTGCGCCGACTGGATCGAGCGCAAGGTGGACATCAAGACCATCAGGCAAGCCAACCTCCTGCACGGCAAGATGTATTACATCGCCACCGCTGGCGTGGAGGAGGCCATTCTCGGCAGTTCCAACTTCACGGTGCGCGGTCTCGGCCTCAGCCATGCCGGCAACAACATCGAACTGAACCTCATCGTGGACGGCAACCGCGACCGTCGGGAACTCAAGCAATGGTTCGACGAGCTTTGGAACAACGCCGCTCTCGTGAAGGACGTGAAGCAGGACGTCCTCAACGACCTCAAGCAGCTCTACGAAAACCACGCCCCGGAGTTCATCTACTACAAGACGCTGTTCCACATCTTCGAGAAATTCCTCGGCGACGCCGGCAAGACCGACGCAGACTTGGGCAAGACCAGCCTGTTCGAGACCGAAATCTGGAAGGCGCTGTTCGAGTTCCAGAAGGACGGCGCCAAAGGCGCCATCAACAAAATCCTCCGCCACAACGGCTGCATCATCGCGGACAGCGTCGGCTTGGGGAAAACCTACGAGGCGCTCGCCGTCATGAAATACTTCGAGTTGAAGAACGAGCGCGTCCTCGTTCTCTGCCCGAAGAAGCTCCGCGACAACTGGACGGTTTATAAAGCCAACAGCCTCCTCAATCCGTTCGTCTCAGACCGCTTCCGCTACGATGTCGTTTCCCACACCGACCTCAGCCGCGAGACCGGTTACTCCGGCGATCTCAATCTCGCGGCCCTGAACTGGGGCAACTACGACCTCATCGTCATTGATGAGTCGCACAACTTCCGCAACAACACGCCCGGCAAGCGCGACGAGGACGGCAACATCATCCGCAAGAGCCGCTACCAGCGGCTCATGGATGACCTCATCAAATCCGGCGTCCGCACCAAGGTCCTTCTGCTCTCCGCCACCCCGGTCAACAACGACCTCAAAGACCTCCGCAACCAACTCTACTTCCTCACCGAAAATCGCGACGACGCCTTCGCGGAATCCATCGGCGTCGGCAGCCTCAAGGAAACCCTCGCCACCGCGCAAAAGGTCTTCTCCATCTGGGCGAAAAAGCAAAGCGCCGAGCGCAAGACCGGCGAACTGCTGGAGAAGCTCAATGCGGCCTTCTTCAAGCTCCTCGACGAACTGACCATCGCCCGCTCGCGCAAGCACATTCAGAAATACTACCAGGCCGCCATCGCCGATCTCGGCGGTTTTCCGAAACGCGAAAAGCCGGTCTCCATTTATCCCGAGATCGACCTGCGCGAGCGCTTTCTCTCCTACGACAAGCTCAACGACGAAATCGCCGCCTACAAACTGGCCCTGTTCAACCCGTCCCGCTTTGTCATGGACCCGTACCAGGCTGAGTATGAGAAGAAAGGCGCTTTCCCGTTCACGCAGGGCCAGCGCGAAACCTTCCTCATCGGCATGATGAAGGTGAACTTCCTCAAGCGCCTCGAAAGCTCCGTCAAATCGTTCGAGATCACGATGGAGCGCACCATCGCCAAGATCGAGAGCCTCGAACAGAAAATCAAAAACTTCCAGGCGTTGCCCAGCCCGCATCCCGAATCCGGAGAACTGGAACTGGAACTCGACGACCCCGGGCGCGACGAAGAGCTGGAGGACGCCGTGCAGGTCGGCGGCAAACTGAAATTTCGGTTGAATCACCTCCGGCTCGACGGTGACGACGGCTGGCTCAAGGCGCTCAAGCGCGACAAAGACCAGCTCCGCATCCTCTACAACGCCGCGCGGGATGTCACGCCCGAGACCGACGCCAAGTTGGCCGAACTCAAGAAGCTCATCGCCGCCAAGGTCGCCAAACCCACGACCAACAACCTGGGCGAGCCGAACCGGAAAGTCCTCGTCTTCACCGCGTTCGCCGACACCGCCGCCTACCTCTATGAATCGCTGCTCGACTGGGCGCAGAAGGAACTCGGCATTCACCTGGCCCTGGTCTGCGGTGGCGGCGACACCCGCACCACCTTTGGCGCGAGCGCCTACGACCAGATCCTCTTCAACTTCTCACCGCGCTCCAAACACCGCGCCAAGATTCCCACCATGCCGCAGCAGGGTGAGATAGACCTCCTCATCGCCACCGACTGCATCAGCGAGGGGCAAAACCTTCAGGACTGCGACTACCTCATCAACTACGACATCCACTGGAATCCTGTCCGCATCATCCAGCGTTTCGGGCGTATCGACCGGATCGGCAGCGCCAGCCGCAGCGTGCAGCTCGTCAATTTCTGGCCCACCGAAGACCTCAACAAATACATCAACCTCAAGAACCGGGTCGAAGCCCGCATGGCCCTGGTGGACCTCTCCGCCACCTTCGAGGACAACGTGCTCAGGAACGAGGAGATCGAAGAACTCATCTCCGACGACCTCCGCTACCGCGACAAGCAACTTCTCCGGCTCAAAGACGAAGTCCTCGACCTCGAAGACCTCGGCGACAGCGTCTCCCTCACCGAATTCACCCTCGACGACTTCCGTCTTGAGCTGCTGAAATACCTCGAAGCCAACCGCGCCGCCCTCGAAGCCGCCCCCTTCGGCCTCTACACCTGCGTTCCGCCGCACCCCGATTACCCGGTCATCGGCCCCGGCGTCATCTTCTGTTTCCGGCTGGAGGGCCAGCGCGGCAGCGCCACCGCCGCCAAACCCGCGCCGAGCGAGTCCATCAACCCGCTCCATCCCTGCTTCCTCGTTTACGTCCTGGACGACGGCAACGTCCGCTTTGGTTTCGCCCACCCGAAGCAGATACTCGACATCTACCGGATCCTCTGTTCCGGCAAGGGGGAGGTCTACGCCCCGCTTTGCCATCTGTTCGACCAGCAAACTCAGCACGGTAGCGACATGAAGGCTTACGACGCGCTCCTACAAAAAGCCGTGGACTCCCTCGCCGCCACCTTCCGCAAACGCGCCGCCGCCGGCCTCCAGTCCGGGCGCGGCTTCGTTCTGCCGAATGCCCAGGAACAGGTCCACGAAAAGACCGACCTCGAACTCGTCACCTGGCTCGTCATTAAGGAGGACAAGGCATGAACGGCAGCGAGCTCACCACCGATACCGGCTACCAGAGCCTG
>CALMNY010000115.1 GCA_937872125.1 uncultured Candidatus Competibacteraceae bacterium
CCCCGGCTGGCCGTGCTGTTCGGGGACGATGACTACACCCGCATCGAGTGGGAAATCCGCCGGGGGCTGGGCATGGACCTGGCCAAGTGGCTGCACGGCTACATCGCCAGCCATCGGGCCACGCCCCGCAATCCACACCGGATTGGCCTGGAGCGGCTGCGGACGTTGTGCGGGTCGGATCGTGGACGGTTACGAAATTTTCGGGATGATGTACGCAAGGCGATGGCCCAGCTTCAGTCCGCTGGGGTAGTAATGGCCTGGCGCATTACCACTGGCGACGCCCTGGAAGTGGTGCGGCCGAACAGGAAACGGTGCCTCATCGAGGGGGAAAACCCTACGGGTAACGGGTGCGCTGCCACGTGATAGCGGGTGCGCTGCCACGTGATAGCGGGTGCGCTGCCACGTGATAGCGGGTGCGCTGCCCGACTTATCCACAGCATAAAATAATGAATTTTAATTGATTTTTCCGAAGTGCACGCAGCTAAAACCGTTTTTAAAACCTTTATTAAAACCCCGCGCGCGTGCGTGGGCGGCGCCACGCCCGCGCGCGGTGGCGGCTCCCCTGTGTGGTGACTTGTCCCACCCGTTGGCGACAACAGTCGGTTTCGTCCTAAGCCGGGTGAGCCGACCGGCGGGGGATGTTACGCAAAGCGGGGATTGAGAAGAAAATTTCCCTACATAAATTGCGATATACTTATGCGACGCACTTACTCAACGCCGGGGCCGAACGGGTGGACATCCAGGCCCTGCTGGGCCACGAGAGCATCGCCACCACCCCAATGGACACCCCCGTGGACCAGGATCGGATGGCAGCGATGGTGAACAAAAGACTTGTTCATAAATAATTTAATTTATTTTATTCAATATGTTAGAATAAAGACCATCTTCCAGATTCTTTTTAATTCAACCACTTAGAATCAGAGATTTTGCATCCCAAGCCTTGTCGGCGCTGATTTTGGAGAAAACCCTTGATGAATACCGTCAATGTTCCCGAAGCTTTGCAAGATGATCGTCAACTAAGAGCGTTAATTGGCCTTGGTCTTGAAACATTCCAGATACTGTTAAATGAGTTTATCTCTTGTCTGAAAGAAGCACAAGATAAAAATAGGCCCAAAAAACGTCGCAAGAGAAAACCAGGTGGCGGACGAAAATCCGCAATCGGCTCCCCAGAATATCAGTTGTTTTTTATCTTGTTTTATCTCAAAAACTATCCAACCTATGATGTGCTCGCTTTCACTTTCAAAATCAGTCGTGGCTGCGCTTGCGAATCGGTCAAACGCTTACTCAATAGTCTGAAAATGACTTTAAAAAACCTCAAGGTTCTACCCAAACGGATGTCCGACCCTCCGCAAGAATTGTGTCAACTTATTGAAAGTGTTGATCATATTTTGATTGATGCCACTGAAAGACCCATTCAACGTCCCCAAAAACCGGCTCGACAAAAAAAGCACTATAGTGGCAAGAAAGGCTTTCATACGGTCAAAAACACCACCGCCTCTGACACTAAAAAGCGTGTTTTAATTATTGGGAAAACGGTTCCTGGAAGTCAGCATGATTATTCAATACTAAAAGAAGAATTAGACCCAGCAACGGATTGGTTTGCCTCAACGGAATGCTCCGTTGATCTCGGCTATCAGGGGGTAAAAAAAGATTATTCATCGGCTGAACATATTCATATTCCTCATAAAAAACCACGCAAATCAAAGAAGAACCCAGACCCTCAATTGACTCGTCAGCAAAAGCGAGAGAATCGCCGAATTGGCCGAGTTCGCGTACTCGTCGAGCATGCCATCGGGGGTATGAAAACCTTCCGTGCATTGACCATCCGTTTCAGAAATCACCTCACTCAATTAGCCGATGACTTTATTTTTGTGGCTGCTGGCCTCTGGAACCTCAAAAATTCCTTTGTTGTTTAGTAAGTTATGCTAGGTCTATTGATGAACAAGTCTAAACTCTAGGGAGTGCCGTCATGAACGCCAACCTTCGCGCCATCCTGACCGCCATCGCCGGCTTTGCCGCCGTGCTGCTGATCATCTGGGGCGTGGACCACGGGATTGTCCAGCCGGCCTTCCGGGAGCTGGAGCAGGCCCAGGCCCAGGCCCTGGAGGACAGCACGCGGGCGCAAGCGGCCATTCAAAGCGAACTGCGGCAACTGGATAACGTGTTGGGCAATTGGGCCGCCTGGGACGACGCCTACGCTTTTGCCGACAGCCGCAATCCGGCCTTTATTCAGTCCAATCTGGGCGACTGGCGCGTGCTGGAAAAGAATTCGCGCCTGAATCTCTGTTTTATCTTCAACCGCGACGGGCAGGTTTTGTACGGCGGCGGCTACGATTCCAACCTGGGCGGGACCGTGCTGCCGGCGGCGTTCGCGGGCGAATCGCCGGCGATCTGGGCCGCCCTTCAGCCGGGGCTGGAACGGGAAGAGGCGCGCGCCGGGCTGCTGTTGACCGAGCACGGCCTGCTGCTGCTGGCGGCCCGGCCCATCCTGACCACGCAGGGTACGGGACCGGCGCGCGGCCTGCTGGTTTTTGGCCGGTTTCTGGACCCGGTCTTGCTGCGGGCGCTGGCCGAACAAACCCAGGTTGCGTTCGAGTTGCTGCCCGCAGGCGATCCCCGCCTGACGCCGGCGGAACGCGACTCCCTTAAAGCCCTGCGCGCGAATGAACCCGAGCTGCGACCGGGACCGGAGGGGGCGTTATTCGTGTATGAGCGGCTCCCGGACTGGACCGGTCAACCGGCTGGGCTGCTCCGAACCCCTGTCCGGCAGGACATTTCCACCACGGCGCGCCGCACAGGCCAGGCCTTGGTGGGAACGCTGGGCCTGATGGCTCTGGCGCTGCTGCTTGGTGGGGCGTACCTCCGGACCCGGCCCGAACGCGCTGCCGCCACGGCGCGCAGCGGAGCCGCCTGGGGCGCCGCCGCCCTGGTGATTTTGATCGGTCTGACCCTGACCTCTGGTCTGTTCATAGAGTGGCGCCAGCGCAGCCAGCGCAATTTGACCCGCGATTTTTACAACGTTGCGGCGGAACAAACGGAGCGCGTCATCACGGTGCTTCAGTACAGCCTGGAGGATCTCAATGTCGTTCGGCATTTTTTCGAAGGGGCCGAGACCGTCAGCCGGCAACAATTTCACGATTTTGCGACGCCCCTCCTGGAACACCACCCCTTTCGGGCGCTGGAGTGGCTGCCGCGCGTGCCGCGCGACCAGCGCGCCGCCTACGAGGCCGCAGCGCGCCAGGACGGGTTGGAGGGCTTCCAGTTCACCGAGCGTGACGCCGAAGGCCGGCTGGCGCCCGCTGCCGACCGCGCCGAATATTTCCCGGTCTACTACCTGGAGCCCCGCGCTGGTAACGCCGCCGCCCTGGGCTTCGCCCCCGGTCCAGCGCACCCCGCGCGGGGTGCGGCGCTGGAGCAAGCCCGTGACCGCGGCCAACTGACCGCCACCGGCCGCTACATCCTGGTGCAGGAGCCGGCCTCCAGTCCGCCCTTCTCCGTCCTGGTGTTTGCGCCGGTCTACGATGGCCCGCTGGCGAAACCGGCGGTGGAGGAACGCCGAGCGCGGTTGCGCGGCTTTGTGCTGGGCGTGATCCGCGTCGGCGACGCGGTGCGTGATGCGCTTCGCGCGAGCGAACCGGGGCAATTGGCGTTCCGCCTGCTGGACCTGACCGCCGACCCCGAACAACGCGGGTTGTACGATCACCCTTCCTCGATGGATTTCGAGGCTGCGGCGGCGGAGTGGCGGTTCCACCGGGACTTTGACCTGGTGGATCGCGTCTGGCGCATCGAGGTGGCGCCGAGCGCGGCGTTCATCGCCCGCCACCACGATCTCACCTATCGCTGGGTTCCCGCCATCGGCGGATTGCTGACCCTGCTGACCGCTCTCTATCTGTTCGCGCTCATTGCGCAGCGGCAAGGGGCGGAGCGGTTGGTGGCGGCGCGCACCGTCGAGCTGCAAGCCAGCGAGGAACGGTACCGAATCGTCGCCCTGATGACCGGCCAGATGATCTACGACTACGACTGCCCGACCGGGCGGATCCAGTGGGCTGGCGCCATTGCGTATCTCACTGGTCAGGACGCCGAGACGTTTGCCGCCGTCGATATCGATGCCTGGGCGGCGCGCATTCACCCCGAGGATCGGTTGGATGCGCTCGACCGGTTGCGCCAGGCCATGGCGGCCGGCGTCCCCTACGAGGTCGAGTATCGCTTTGCGCGCGGCGACGGGGCGTATGGCTGGATCGCAGACCACGGCGCGTTCCTGCTGGACGAGCGCGGGAAGGCGATCCGCATGCTGGGTACGATGAAGGATGTTACCGAGCGCAAGCAGGTGGCCGCGGCGCTCGAAGCGCGCGAGACGCAACTGCGCACCCTGATTGACGCCATGCCCGATATCGTGTGCTTCAAGGATGGCGCTGGGCGCTGGTGATCCTTCAGCAATTCATCAGATATTTTCCCC
>CALMNY010000116.1 GCA_937872125.1 uncultured Candidatus Competibacteraceae bacterium
CTTGACCAGCAGTTGCAGGGCGCGGGTGCGAACTTCGCCGGCCTGGGTGCGCAACGCGATTTCCGCCAGATCAATCTCGCCCGCCGGACCTTCCGGTTCGGCCAGTTTGCACAAGCCGTCGAACGCTTCGGCGCGAACTTGCGCGTCGTCGTCGTTCAACAGCCATTGCAGGCGCAAGCGCACACGTTGATCACCGGCCAGATGGATGATGGCGTCCGCCATGAAACGCGCGACGAGCCGGCGCGTGTCCGCGTTGGGTTCCCGGCTGAGTTGCAGCAATGCGCCGCTGGCCCGGTCGTCGCCGAGCCAACTCAGGCACAAGGCGCTTTGCAAGGCGATGTCCGGCTGGCGGCACACCAGGGCCGTGAACAGTGGTTCCAGTTCCGGTTCGGTCAAGGCGGCGCGGGTCGCTGCGTTGTCGTCGCCGACGCCCTGCGTTTTGAGTTCATCCAGAGTTTTGGCAATGTCGCCGCCGCTGGCGCGCAAGTGGGCCGCCAGCGCCGGACAGGCCGCCACCCCGATCCAGAACGCGGCGTGACGCACCTCGAACGCATCATCGTTGAGCGCCAGACCGAGCAACTGGCGGCCTGGCGGCGTGGCGCTCAACCGTTGTCGTCCCAGCCGGATCAGGACCAACCGGCGAATATCAGCGGAACCCCGTTCGAACGCACTGCGCAAGGGTGCGACGCCCGCTTCGGGTTCCAGCGTTAGCAGGGCGTCCAGGGCGGCTTCGCGGACTTTTTCATCCGGGTCCTTCAACCGTTCGCCGAGCAGGCGCGGCACCAGCGGCGACACTGGGTGCTGGCGGGCCAGCCGTTGCACTGCGCTCAGTCGGATGTCCGCATGGCGGCTGCCCAGCGCCGGTTGCAAGGCTTGCAGGGGCGTTTCGGCCTCGATCCGCTCCAACGCTTTCAAGGCGGCTTGACGCACGCCGACATGATCATCGTCCAGCGCCTTGGCCAGGGCTGGCCGGCTGCGGCGGCGCTGACTGTCGCCCAGCCGCTGAGCGGCCTCAAGGCGCTGGCCGGGGCGGGAATCCTGACTCAGTACAAATTCCAGCCCTTCCCGCGCTTCGTCCTCGGCCAGTTGCGCCAACGCCTCCAAGGTCGCCGATGACGAACGGGTCGCCTTGACCTCGTCGAGCAGGCGTTGCAACCGCGAATCCCAAAATTCGCCAGTCGCAGCGGGATTGCCGTCCTGATCCACTGGACTTAGCCAAATCAGGCGGCTTTCCGTAACCGCGACCAACAAGCCGCCGCGCCGTTCGGCGCTGGCCTGCGGCACGGGTGGGAACAGCGCCAGCGCACTGGCGTTGCGCCCGATGGGAAGGGTGCGCGGCTTGCGGCGCTGATCCAGGGTCCAGACTTTGAGGTCGCCGTCCGCGCCGAGCGAGAACAGGCGACGCGGCAGCGGGCGGCCCTGTTCGTTGTTCAGCGCCGCGCTGAACTGCAGGCTGCGTACCGGTCCCTGGTGAGCAGCGTCGCCGCTGCGGTCTTCTTCGTCAATCGCGCCTTCCAGGAAACAGACCCGGATCGAACCATCGCCGCAGCCGGCCACGATCCGCCCGTCGTCGGTGAAGGCGAGGGCGAAAACGCCGCGCTCGCCACAAGGCATGATGCGGGGTTCGGCATCGCTGATCCGGGCCAGCGGCAGGACGTAAATCGTGTTATCCGCCCCGGCGGCGGCCACGCTGGCGCCCGCCGCATCCAGCGCCACGGCGCGCAGCGGCTGTTCGCTCAAACGGCGGCGGGCCTGCTCGCGCACACGCGGCTGATCGCCATCCAGCTCGACGACGTGCAACGCCAGCGTCCCGTCGTCGCCAACGCTCAAAACCTGTCGCCCGGTCACGGCCAGCGCATGTACTGCGCCGCGATGAATGGCCTGTTGCATAGCCGGCATCTTGCCTTCACCGCTCACGCGCCAAATTGCCAAATCGCCTTTGGCCGTTCCAGCCAGCAGCGTGTCGTCACCGCAGAAGGCCAGCGCAGACACGGCGGCGTCCAGCGGGGCGCTGAACCGCACGGTCAGCTTGGGCAGTTGCAGGAGGTGAACGCTGGACTCGGTCACGCCCACGGTGTCGCGGTAACCGCCGATGGCCAGCAGTTTGCCGCTGGCGGCGACGGCGTGCAGGCGTTCGACATACGGTCCGTATTGTTTAGCCACGGGCGGCTCCTTGCTGGATGACGTTCAAATTCGCGGGTTTCTGTCAGACGCCAGATCAGACTTCACGATTTCTCCGGGCCTTGATGCTAGCGACGACACTCTTGACAGATTCATCTTTGAACAATTGCTCCCTCTCCGCTGTGTAATCACCACTGCCCGCACGGAATTGGTTTAAAAAGCGCAAAGTGTCAACAACTCCCAACTCTTGAATCAGGGCGTTTTTAGCGCGGCTGGTAATTTCGGCAAGTGGCTGAAAATGAATGCTCATTTCGTAACCTCCGGGACCAGGCTCAGAAGGGTTGTGATTTTACAAGCCAGACCTGATATCGCTTGAGCTTTACGGAATAGCTTGTCGTCACAGGTACAAAAGTAATCCGCATTCGCTGTTGAAGCCAAGGCCAGATGGATCGCGTCCATCGCTTGCAAGCCTTGCTGTTCAAAGGCAAGGGCTAGTGTCTCAACAGTATCGGTGACTTGCAGGTTCTCGGATGCGAGCGACAAAATGGCGAGAGCTTCCGTGCGTCGTGTTTCATCCGGGATGCACGAAATTTCGTAGTAAAGAGCCTCCGAGCTTAACAGGACCACTTCATTGGCATTAACAGTGGCCAGCACTGCAAACAGCGCTTCTGTTTCGACCTTGATGCGAGGGTGCGTTTGGTCATCAAGAGGACGCTGTAGGCAGCAGTTATCGAGATAAATGCGCATAGCCTGATTTGTCTCTCGCGCTGTTTTTAGCTCTAACGCTGGTTTGGCTAACCGGCAGGTCAATGGCCATTGCAGGATGCGCCCGACGAATTTGCGCCAGCGCCGCGACGCAGTACTGCCATTCGAGCTTGGCGCGGGAATGGCGGAATTCCGCCAGCACCGGCGCCGCCAGTTCGGCAAAGGCAGCGTCGGTCAGGGCCAGCGTCTTGATGGCGTCAATCAGGCGGCGCTTGCCGACGCTGGCCGGCCACGGCCGGTCGGGCATCGCCTGTTGCGCGTCCAATTCGCGCCGTTCCATCCGGCCAGGCGGCAGGCCAAAGAGCGTTTTGCGCAGAAACTGGCGCAGTTCCGTGAAGGCGGGAGACTGGGGAGAGAGCGACGTAAACGTCCGGCGCTGGCGCTCCCACAGCAGGCGAACGGTGAACAGGCCTACTTCGCGATGCGGACTTTCCATCAGCCAGACCAGCCGCGCTGGATCGCCGAGCCGCTCGTGATGGCGGCGGATCAGGGTCAACGCGGTCTCGCGGGTGATTTTGTGGCGACTTTCCGCCAACTGAAACACCCGCTCCGGCGCCAGCCATTCCATCGGCAGCGCCGGTTCCACCGAACTTTCGCCCAAGCGCAACAACTGTTCGATGGCGAACGCACACGGCTCGCGGTGTTCGCTGTCGGCCAGCCGATACAGCAGGGTCGGCTCATTCCAGGCAAGCAATTCCTCCCGACCCACGACGACCGCCAGCCGGCGCAGATCGGGGCGCGGGTCATTGAACAGCGGTCGCAGGCGGGCCAACGGATAATCAGCAGCGGTCAATCCGGGCTGGATATTCAGGGCGCGCGTTTCCGGGTCGCTGGGGCCGATTTTCGGATGATGGGCTTTGAGGCAGGCGGCGGCGAAGCGGCGCACCGGCTCCGGCTGCGCAGGACCGCAGGCCAGTTCCCACAGATGATCAACACCGCTGCGGTCGCCGCTGGCGAAGTCGCCGGGTTGGAACGATTGCAGCAGATAGCGATGCGCGAAGTCGTGCAGGGTCGGATCGGCCTGCCGCGCCATCGCCAGCAGCCAGGGCACCCCGATGGAGCTTGGCGCAACCCGTTCCGCATCGCCGAGCAACTGCAACGCCAGCGGCCGCAGCGCCGGACGCATAGCCAGCCCCTTCAACCACTCGACATCGAGTTCCTCACCTTTCAGCTTGCCCTGCCGCAACCAGCCGGCCACAGCGTCGCTCAGTTGAGGATTCAACAATGCTCGCTGCATCCAGTCCGAGCCGATCTCGCGCCCCGGATAATCCGCCAGCGCCTTCAACGCCCGCTGGCGCACGATAGCGGTGCAACGTGGATCGTCCAGCAACTGGCGGTAGTAAGCGGCGGGAACCGTGACTTTGGCTTCCCGATAGAATTCGAGCACCGCGTCGAGCGCCGAACCGCCGCCGCGTTGCGCCAGGTTACTGAGGATGCGCTCGAAATCGGCGTTTTGAACACCCCGTTGCATGAGCTCCAGAATGTGCTGCATCTGGTTTTCGATGGAAGCGCTTTGTCGCCCGGAAGGCGCGAGCGCCACTTCAACAAACTGCTCAGAAGTAATGTCTTGCGGCTTGAAACCCTGCCGCAGCTTGGCCTTGGCGAGCGCGGCGCTGGCCGGGGTGTTGAGCAACGTGAGAATCGTCGGCAACCCCAAGGCGGCGGGCGAGCGTTGTTCGAGCAGCGCCACCGCGAAGGTTTGCGCATCCTGCATCCCTTCCTGCACCAGCTTGACCAGTTCAGCGACGGGCAGATCGGTAGCGTAGGCGCGAGCGTAGTCCATGGCGTAGCGGCGGGCCGGGCTGTTGCCGCTGTACAGCAGGCCCAGCACCATGTCGTGCAAGCCGAGTTGCTTCAGCTTCGATTGATGGAACTCCGGCTGGTCGCGCAGCAGCTTGAGGATGAAGGCGTGCACAACATCCAGCGGCTTGGCCCCAAGCCGGGCCAGCCAGGCGGGTTCGACATCGCGCAGGGCGTCCTTGAAATCCTGTTCCAGGCTGCGAATGGCGAATTCGCAGACCTGTGGGTGGCGGGCATCCTCCAGCAACCGCAGCAACGGCGCGGGACTGATTTTCCAGGCGTCATCAAAAGCGCGGCGGTCCAGCGACTCCGGCAGGTTGCTGCGCCCCAGATGACCCTGGTCGGTGGACCCGATCAAATCCTTATGCCGCCAAATCTGGTTGGCGATCCAGCAATGGCGGAAGTCAGTCCCCGGCGGGTAATGGCGCAACACCTGACCGGCGTACACCGGAAACAGTTCGGGCAGGTCCTGGCCCAGTCGGCGCAGATAACGCCAGGCGCGGCGGCGCAGGTACAGCCAGGTGCCACGGGAGATTTCAGCGCCGCTGGTCGCCGGCTGCACGTCCAGGCGGTAACACAGCACGCCCAGCATGGCCAAATCGTGACGTTGTTCCGCCTGTTTATAAATACCCTTGACGCCCTGCCAGACGCCCCAGCCCATGGCGTTCGGGGGCAACTGCGCGATCAGTTCCAGCAGCAGCGCGCGCGCTGGTTCATCATCGGCGGCGTACAAATCCAGCAGCATCTGGCCCAGGCGCAGGCGTGGCGGCGGGTTGGGCGAGGCCAGCAGCGCGGCCCAACCGCCAAGACGCAGCGCCTTCAACTCATCGGCGGTTTTACCGGCCAGCGCCGGCGCATTCAGCGTTTGGCGCAGACGATCCAGCGACCAGGCGTCGGGCGGCAGCGGCTGGGCTTGATCATCGTCCGGCGGGTCTTCCGGCTGGCCGGCGGGCGGGTCCGGCTGCGCGAGAAATTCCAGCACCCATGGGACGAACTGGGGATCGCGCCGGGCGGCGGCGTGTTCCAGATCAGCAAACAGAATGGCACGGTCGTCAGTCATCGCAGTCGCCTATTGGGGCCGGTAGCCTTCGGCTTCCAAAGCCGCCCTAACCTGGGCAAAGGCGGCTTCGGCGGCGGAGGCGTCGGGGTACTGTTCGATGCCGTGGGTGTGCAGCGCGTTGCCTTCCACGCTCAGGCGCAGTTCCAGCCGGCGGTCGCCCAGCGTCAGCACCAGCGCGCATTGCGAAGCGGCGGGCGTTGCTGAGGCCGGCACGGCCGGGGCGGGCGCGGCGGTTGCGGCGCTGGGGCCGCCGTCACCATCCACGTAGCCTTTCTTATATTTTTCCCGCGCCTGTTTTTCCAGCTCGCGCGCCGCGTCCTCCGGCGAGTCGTAGCGTTTGGCCTGGGTCTGGCCCTGACTGCCAATCCGGCCAAAATTGACTTCCAGATTGGCGCCGAGGCAGCGCGCCCGCCAGAACTTGTTGGATTTGCTGTCCTGAAACATCAGGGAAACCTGCCACTCACTCATCCGCGCCCCGCGCCTCCAGTTGGTTGAGTTGCGCCAGAAACGGTTTGGCCCGCTCCGGATCGGTCATGTGCAGAAAGGCCACCCAGCCACGCAGTTGCGCCAGACTTTCACCCTCCTTGCCGGGCTTGCCGTGCAGACGGTTGTGCAGAGCGGCGCGCAGGCGCCGGACCTGAGCGCGCGGCACCCGCGCCGGACTGCCCGCTGGCGCTTCGTTGACCACCAGGCCGGTCACGGTTTGGCGGCGGCCCCGGCGCAACACCCGGGTTTTATCCGGGTGGGGGATGAAGCCCTCGGCCTTGAGAATGACGTGGACGCAACGCAACAGGCGACCCAGCGGCGGCAGCGCGGCGTCATGCCAGGAAAAGGTCAGATCGTCGGCGTAGCGGGTATAGCGAAAGCCCAGCTTTTGGCTCAGGCCGGCCAGGCGGCAATCCAGCCGCAGACAAATCGTGTTGCTGAGGGCCGGGCTGGTCGGTGCGCCTTGCGGCAGGGCGCGCGGCCCGCTGGCAACGTGGTACGGCTGGCCGTCGAGCGCCAGCAGTTCGCGCGGCGCTTCGGTGCAGAGCAAAGCCAGCACGGTGGCGACCTGTTCGCCATAGCCACCCTTGCGGAACAGACCCTTGACCCGCCGCCAGGTAACGGTGGGGTAGAAATGGCGGATGTCGAGTTTGACCACCATCCGGGCGCCGGCGTGAACGGCGGCGTTGGTGAAAATGCTGCGTCCGGGCAGAAAACCGTGCGCCGCGCCATGCACCGGCAGGCGTTCGGCGATCTGGCGCAAAATCCAGCGTTGCGTTTTTTTCAATGTCGGCTTGGGCGCGCTGATCAGCCGGGTGCCGCCGTCTCGCTTGGGGATGGTCCAATACTGGTAGTGACTGGCGCGGTCCACTTCGCGGTGGAACGCCAGCCAGCGCAAGCGGGGCATGGACACATCGAGCGCCTGGGCCAGGGCCTGGGCGTCCTTGAGCGCCGGCAGGGCGTTGGCCTCGCGCCGGGTTTCGGGATCGGGCAGGTCGTAGCGGTCCTGATCCGGCGTGTCGTGATAGAACACGTCCGCGCCCAAGTGAACCAGATGCGCTTGGCGGAAGGCGGCCCACGCCTGCTGACGCAACTGCTTGCGAACGCGCCGTTCTTCCTCGCGGCGGGCCTTGTACTGGCGCAGGGCGGCGCCGGTCAGCTTGGCGGGATCGGTGACTTCGTCCAGCAGGCCCAGTTGCCGCAGCCGGGCGACGACCCAGCGTTCGCTATCGCCGACTTGGGCGATCTCTTCCCAGGTGGGGGGTGTTTCGCTCATGTCGTTTCCAGACCGAGCGTAAGGATTGCTGGAGCGTGAGGCGCGTAAACCGCTACTTCTCACAAGGGACACGGTAGGCTCACCGGCCAGCCGCCAGTACCCGGCCACAGTTGTTGGCGGAAACCGCGGTGGCGTGGTTGGCCCAGCTCCGCCAACAACTGTGGCCGGGTACTGGCGAAGCTGGCCAAGAACAGCCTACCTTGTGGCGTGTGTGGCGTTGGAATTCCCGGACGGCGCAACGCCGCCCAAACGGCTAATGGAGGAACGCCTCACGCTCCAGCACTTCTTACGCTACGGGCTTTTCGCTCCCTTGTCAAAAGTGGTGGTTAAATTGAAAAAGTCTGTGCTCACGCCGCCGCCGCCAGCGCCTTGTGGAGCCGTTCCGCCGTTTCGAAAGTCGGCCTGCTTGATCTCTCTGCTGGCTGGCGTCCTCCTTAGGGACGGAACACGTCTTCCAGGCTGGCCGCGTCCAGCACCCGGTCGCTCCAATGTTCAAGCTGCGCGGTGGTCGCCGCGCTAATCTGCGCTACCCGTTCATTCGGCAGCGGGCCAAAACGCCGAATCAGCAACCGTTGCAGCAACAGCGCCTCACCCTTCTCGATGCCTTGCTCGATGCCCCGCTGCTCATGCTGGCGGGCCCAGGTCTCAAACCGATCAGCCAGTGTCATCTTCAACTCCTGCAAATCACGCACTTTTG
>CALMNY010000117.1 GCA_937872125.1 uncultured Candidatus Competibacteraceae bacterium
ATACATGGCTTCACCCCGGGTTCATCATTGCCGTCGAAGAGAATTAGTAAGCGAAATCATGAATAGATTCAGAAATAGCCGTAAAGTATTTCATGTATTTTCTCTCATCGGCTTTAATCTCACCCGCCAATCCCTTCCCACCGCCCGCATTTCCAGGATTTCCAATTCCCATCGTTCCTGCATCTTCGTCAACCCTGGCAACTGAAACAGCCCACGCGCCTTGTCGCCGAGCAACAGTGGGGCCATGTAAATCACCAGTTCATCCACCAGTCCCGCCTGCAACAAGGCGCCGGCCAGGGTCGCACCACATTCCACATGGACTTCATTGCACTCGCGGCGGGCGAGTTCGGCCATGACGGCGAGCAACTCCAGCCCCTGTTTGGCGCGCGGCAAAATGACGATTTCCGCTCCTGCCGCCCGCAGCAATTCATGCGCGGTGGGATCGGCAACGGCGGTGAAAATCAGCACCGAACCGGGTAACCGCAATGTCCGAGCGGTCGGCGGGGTACGCAAGCCGGAGTCGAGAATCACCCGCAACGGCTGCCGGGTCGCTTCCGGCAGGCGGACGTTGAGGCTGGGATCGTCGGCCAGCACCGTACCGATGCCGGCCAGGATCGCCGAAGCGCGCGCCCGAAGTCTTTGCACGTCCTGCCGCGCCGCTGCGCCGGTCAGCCATTGGCTTTCGCCCGAAGCCAGCGCCGTGCGCCCGTCCAGGCTCATCGCCAGCTTGACCCGCACCCAGGGCCGGCCTGTGGTCATCCGCTGGATGAAACCGGGATTCAGCGCCCGCGCTTCCGTTTCCAGCAGATCGCATTCCACTACGACGCCAGCATCGCGCAGGATAGCCAATCCTTTACCGGCCACTTGCGGATTGGGGTCGGACATGGCCGCCACCAACCGGACAATTCCGGCTTTGAGCAGCGCATCGGTGCAGGGCGGAGTGCGACCATGGTGGCAGCAGGGTTCCAGGGTGACATACGCCGTCGCGCCGCGCGCCCGTTCGCCGGCGGCGTTGAGCGCGTTGACCTCGGCGTGCGCTTCGCCGGCGCGCTGGTGCCAACCTTCGCCAACGACGCTTCCCTCCTTGACCAGCACACAACCCACACGGGGATTGGGATCGGTGCTATACAAGCCGCGCCGGGCGAGCGTCAAAGCGCGCGCCATGAAGCGGTAATCTTCGGGGAACATTACTCGGCGTCCGCTGGACCGGGTGGCGTACTCTGCAAGCGTTCGATTTCGACCCGGAAGGCGTTGACATCCTGGAAGCTGCGATAGACCGAGGCGAAACGAACGTAAGCGACCTGATCCAGATCGCGCAGCTCGTCCATCACCCATTCGCCGATTTGCTGGCTGCTCAACTCCCGCTCGCCGCTGGCGCGGGCGCGGTTTTTGATGCGGAGGAGGGTTTCTTCGATCTGCGCGGCACTGACCGGGCGCTTTTCCAGTGCCCGCAGCAAGCCGGTGCGCAGCTTTTCTTCCAGGAACGGCTCGCGGCGACCGTCGCGCTTCACTACCGGCGGCATCAGCAGTTCCGCCACTTCATACGTGGTGAACCGGGCGTTGCAATGGGAACATTCACGGCGGCGGCGAACCTTGTCGCCTTCCGCCGTCAGCCGGGAATCAATGACCCGGGTATCGGGCGCACTACAGAACGGACAATGCATCGCCGCCGCCTCACGCGCTGACTAGCGAATCAGCCGTACACCGGGAAGCGAGCGCACAATTCAGCCACCTGACCGCGCACCCGCTCGATCACCGCTTCGTTGTTGAGATCATCGAGGATGTCGCAAATCCAGCCGGTCAGTTCCCGGCATTCACGTTCCTTGAAGCCGCGCGTGGTGATCGCCGGCGAGCCGATGCGGACGCCGCTGGTGACAAAGGGCGATTGCGGATCGTTGGGCACGGCGTTCTTGTTGACCGTGATGTGCGCCCGGCCCAGCGCGGCGTCGGCGGCCTTGCCGGTCAGACCCTTGGCAATCAGACTGACCAGGAACAGATGATTGTCGGTGCCGCCGGACACCACATCGTAGCCGCGCTCCAGGAATACCCCGGCCATAGCGCGGGCGTTGGCGAGCACCTGTTTCTGGTATTCGACGAATTCTGGTTCCAACGCTTCCTTGAAGGCGACGGCCTTGGCGGCGATGACGTGCATCAGCGGTCCGCCCTGGGTGCCGGGGAAGACCAGCGAGTTCAGCTTCTTTTCAATGTCGGGATTGGACCGGGCCAGGATCAAACCGCCGCGTGGGCCGCGCAGGGTCTTGTGGGTGGTGGTGGTCACCACGTCAGCGACGGGGAGCGGATTGGGATACAGGTCCGCCGCGACCAGCCCGGCGACGTGCGCCATGTCCACCACGAAGCAGGCGCCCACCTGATCGGCGATGGTGCGGAACCGCGCCCAGTCCACCACCCGCGAGTAGGCCGAGAATCCGGCGATGATCATTTTCGGCTTGCATTCCAGCGCCAGCCGCTCCACCTGGTCGTAATCAATCTCGCCGGTGGCTTCGTTCAGGCCGTATTGCACTGCCTGATACAAGCGCCCGGAGAAGTTGACCTTGGCGCCGTGGGTGAGGTGGCCGCCGTGGGCCAGGCTCATGCCGAGCACGGTTTCGCCCGGTTCCAGCAGCGCCATGTAGACCGCGGCGTTGGCCTGTGAGCCGGAATGGGGCTGCACGTTGGCGTAATCAGCGCGGAACAGTTGCTTGGCGCGATCAATCGCCAGTTGTTCGGCGATGTCCACAAATTCGCAGCCGCCGTAATAGCGTTTGCCGGGATAGCCCTCGGCGTACTTGTTGGTCAGCACCGAACCCTGGGCTTCAAGCACGCGCGGGCTGGCGTAATTTTCCGAGGCGATCAGCTCGATGTGGGCTTCCTGGCGCTGCTGCTCGCCCTGCAGGGCAACCCACAACTCGTTGTCAAATCCGGCGATCCGCATCTCTCGACTGAACATTCGCGACCTCTGCAAAGTCAGGCGCCCGCTGCTATCGGAGAAAAAGAGCGGGCAAACCGATGAAAACAATGAATACTACCGTACTTTGACCGCGAGAGGCAGGCTTTTGCGGCTGAATGCCGGGCGGCGCTCCCATGGATCGGCGCGGGAACGCCCCCCGGAGGCGACGCGCGGTTCAGCGCATCGGCGTTTCGAGAAAGGAATCCACGACGGCGACCCAGGCTTTGCCGACGTTGCGCAGATCGTAGCCGCCGCCGCCAACGCCGACGATGCGGCCCTCAGCGAATTCCTCAGCGATCTGGCACAAACCCCGGGCGGCGCGGCTGTGGGCGCGGAACGAGTAGTGCAGGTGGGCCAGCGGGTCGCCGTCCAGACCATCAGCCCCGCAGTTCATGAAAATGAATTGCGGCTCCCACTTGCGCAGGAATTGCTCGACGTTATCCCACATCATCATGAAATCGTCGTCGGCGGACAGCGGCAGCAATGGGATATTAAGCTTGCGGCCCTTGGCCTCGCCCTTGCCGATCTCGTGCGGAAAACCGCTCTGTGGGAAGTTGTAGCGGCCATCCTCGTGAATGTCGGCGAAGATGACGGTCGGGTCGGACTCAAACGGATAGAACAGGCCATCGCCGTGATGGGCGTCAATGTCCACGTAGGCGATCCGCTCCAGGCCATAGTCCTGTTGCAGAATCCGGATGGCCACGCCAACATCGTTGAACACGCAAAACCCGGAAGCGGTGTCGGGCATGCTGTGGTGCAGACCGGCGATGGGAACGAAAACACGCCGGGCCTCGTTGTTCATGACCTTGCGCGTGGCGTCCACCACGGTGCCGACCACCACCGAGGCATCCTCGAACACGCCCTTGTAGGCCGGGGTGTCGCCATAGTCCAGCAGACCTTCGCCGGCTTCGGAGAAAATCTTGACCTTCTCGACATAGTCGTTGGTATGGAACAACTTGAGTTGTTCCTCGGTCGCCACGGCAGGCTCAAACACCCGAACCTGATAGTCAAAGTGGCGTCGGTGCATTTCGTCCCAGAAAGCATGGATGCGATCCTCGCCGAACGGGTGATCCTCGAATCCGTAACGGCCCAGTTCTTCGCCGGCATAGACGGCCACCGTTCTACTTCGCGCCATCACACTCCATCCTCTATCTTGGGGTTATCAGTTTTTCATTGCATTATCATAGTCCAGTTCCGGGCGAGTTGGGCGGGCCTCAGCAGTGAAATCCACCCGCCGCCGCCCATCGCCCGCCCTTGATTTTACCTCCAGAGGAGTTCCCATGACTGCCATAGAGCCACAGGATATTTTCCCGCGCGACCGCCAGCCGACCGTCCGCATTCTGGCGATGCCGGCCTACACCAATCCCAACGGCAACATTTTCGGCGGCTGGATCATGGCGCAGATGGACGTGGCCGGCAGCGTGGTGGCGGTGGAATACGCCGGCGGGCGGGTAACCACCGTGGCGGTCACCTCGATGGAGTTTCACAAACCGGTATTCGTCGGCGATCTGGTGAGCTGCTTCGCCCGGATTCAGAAGGTGGGTTCAACCTCGATCACCGTCAAGGTCGAGGTCTTCGTCCAGCGCGCCCGCGATGGCCAGTTGCTGACCGACAAGGTCACCGAGGCCGTGATCGTCTACGTCGCCATTGACGATAGCGGCAAGCCGCGCAAACTGCCGGAACGAGGGCCGGATTTCGGGCGGTATTGGTGAACGCGGGCGGCGGCAAAATGCCTGGTTTGCGGGGACGATGTGATATACTGCAAAGCCATATATCACTCTTGCTGGAGGTTATCATGCCCAAAACCGCCAAAGTATTCATGAGCGGCCGCAGTCAGGCCGTGCGGCTGCCGGTCGAGTTTCGCTTTAATTGCCCCGAAGTTTTCATCGAAAAGCAGGGTGAAACCGTGGTGCTGCGCCCTAAACCAACCAACCTGAGCGAAAGTCTGGCAGAGTTCTTCGCCAGAACGGAACCCTTTCCAGATGATTTTCTCGCTGACCGCCAGGATGAACCGCCGCAGGATCGGGAGTGGTTCCATGTGGACGCTTGATACCAATATGTGCAGTTACATTCTGCGCAGGCATTCTTCTCAGGTTATCGCGCACTTTGAAAGACTGGAAGCGAGCGATCTGTTCCTGTCGGCGCTGGTGGCGGCGGAATTGCGCTATGGGGCCGCGAAGCTGGGTTCAAGCAAGTTCGCGGGCTATCTGGAGGACTGGTTACGCCTTTTCGATCTGCGTCCGTGGCCGGTGACTGCTTCCCAGCATTACGCCCGCTTGCGGTGCGATCTCGAACGCCAGGGCACGCCCATCGGTGGCATGGACCTGCTGATCGCCGCCCACGCGCTGGCCGAGAACGCCGTGCTGGTGACCAATAACCTGCGCGAGTTCGGGCGGGTGCCGAACTTGCGGCTGGAAAACTGGATGGGGCCGTAAAAGGATCGCTCAGCCATACCCTCCACCGCCCGGCGTTTCGATCACGAACAGATCATTAACCCCTATCGTCACTTGCGCCGTGCCCGGCAGTTCTTCCGTCTGGCCATCGGCCCGTTCCACCGCGTTACGTCCGACCTGGCCCGGTTTGCCACCCGCCAGACCGTAGGGCGGAATGCGGCGATGACCGGACAAAATCGCGGCGGTCATCGGTTCCAGAAACCGAATCCGTCGAATCACGCCGTCGCCGCCACGCCAGCGGCCCGCACCACCGCTGCCCTTGCGGATGCAAAATTCTTCCACTCGCACTGGAAACCGCCATTCCAGCACTTCCGGGTCGGTCAGCCGCGAATTGGTCATGTGGGTGTGTACCGCCGAGGCGCCGTCAAAGCCTGGTCCCGCGCCAGCCCCGCCACAGATCGTTTCGTAATACTGATGCTGTTCGTTGCCGTGGGCCGAAACCCGCTCGCGCACTTCCGCCACCCGTTCGTACAGCAGTTCCGGCAACACGATCTGACGGGCGAACAACTTGGGCCGGTTCTGATAACCGATACGCAGGGCGTCGCGAAAGCCTTGCGTGATCAGTAGCAGGGTGCGGTCGCCCTTGCGTTCCAACAGGGCATTGGTGGCGACGGTGGTTCCCATCTTCACCGCCGCGATGGATGCAGCGGGAATCGGCTGATCCGCCGCCACGTTCAATAAGTCACGGAGACCCCGCAAGGCGGCGTCGGGGTAATGCTCGGGATTATCCGACAGCAGTTTGTGTGTCAGCAGGCGGCCATCGGGCCGGCGGGCGACAATGTCGGTAAATGTGCCGCCCCGGTCAATCCAGAATTGCCAGCGGGCGGGAGTCGGGGGAGCGGGAGCGATCATGGCGGTCTTCCAATCATAATATTTCCGAATGAATATTGAGTTTTTGGTAGTTGATACCACCTACCTTAATCACGCCCTCGTTGTTATGCTTTTTCATCAGTCTCCTCCGCACTCTGACTGATGATGGTTGACAACATCACCGAGTGCTTCGACTGGCCGGAGTTGACATCAAGTTCTCAGGTTCATTGGGAGCGCAGGGCGGATCCATCCCATTTGCTTCTAACCCTTTACTGTCTACTGCCCACTCATGAGGCCCGTATGAGCGTACACATCCACCTGGCCAACCCGCGCGGCTTTTGCGCCGGGGTGGACCGGGCTATCGGCATCGTTGAACGGGCACTGGACCTGTTCGGCGCGCCGATCTATGTCCGCCACGAAGTCGTGCACAACCGCTTCGTGGTGGACAATCTGCGACAGCGGGGCGCAGTGTTCGTCGAGGAACTGGATGAAGTTCCCGATGGCGCCACAGTCATTTTCAGCGCCCACGGCGTTTCGCGGGCCGTGCAGGAGCAGGCGGCGCAGCGCGGTCTCAAGGTCTTCGACGCTACCTGCCCCCTGGTCACCAAGGTCCACCTGGAAGTCAGCCGCCACGCCCGCGCGGGCCGCGAAGCGATCCTGATCGGCCATGCGGGTCACCCGGAAGTCGAGGGCACCATGGGGCAGTACGACGAGCGCCAGGGCGGGCGGATGTATCTGGTGGAAACGGTCGAGGACGTGGCGGCGCTGCCGGTGCGCCATCCCGCCGAACTGGCCTACGTCACTCAGACCACCTTGTCGGTGGACGACACCGCACAGATCGTCGCGGCGTTGCGCGAGCGGTACCCGGCCATTCAGGGGCCGCGCAAGGATGACATTTGCTACGCCACCCAGAATCGGCAAGATGCGGTCAAGGACCTGTCGCGGCGTTGCCAGTTGCTCCTGGTAGTCGGTTCGCGCAACAGTTCCAATTCCAACCGGCTGCGGGAACTGGCCGGAAAAGAGGGAACGCCGGCCTGGCTGATTGATGGGCCGGCGGACATTGATCCGGCGTGGCTGGTCGGAAAAACCACTATTGGCGTTACCGCCGGCGCTTCCGCACCCGAGGTGCTGGTGCAACAGGTGATCGCCCGACTGCGGGAACTGGGCGCTACGGCGGTGACAGAAAGCACGGGGCGGGAAGAAAACGTGGTGTTCGCGCTGCCCAAAGAGTTGCGGTGATCTCCCTCAGCCTCCAAACCGGCCTGGCAAAGCTTCTTTCAGCTTGGCGCGCGCCTCGCGCAGCATCTGTGCGGTCGTCGCCCAGTCCACGCAGGAGTCCGTGATCGAGACGCCATATTTCAGTTGCGAACGGTCGGCAGGGATCGCCTGATTGCCCCATTCCAGATTGCTCTCGATCATGAAGCCGACGATGGAGCGATTGCCCTCCAGAATCTGATGGACGCAATCCTTCATCACCAGCGGTTGCAAAGCCGGATCCTTGCGGGCGTTAGCGTGGCTGCAATCCACTACGATGTTGAGCGGTAACTTGTTTTTAGCCAGTTCCTTCTCGCACAGGGCAATCGTCACAGTGTCGTAGTTGGGACCGTCGGAACCGCCGCGCAGCACCACGTGGCCGTAGCGGTTGCCGGTCGTGCGAACCACCGCCGACTGGCCCTGCGAGTTGATGCCGAGAAAGCTGTGGGGGCGGGATGCGGACTGCAGGGCGTTGATCGCCACTTCCAGACTGCCATTGGTCCCATTCTTGAACCCGACCGGGGTGGACAGGCCACTGGCCATTTCCCGGTGGGTCTGCGATTCCGTCGTGCGGGCGCCAATGGCGGTCCACGCCAGCAGATCGTCCAGATACTGCGGGCAGAGCGGGTCCAGCGCCTCGGTGCCGGTGGGCAGACCCAGTTCAGCGATTTCCAGCAACAGCGCGCGGGCGATCTGCAAACCTTCAGCGATATCGAAGGAATCATCCAGATGCGGATCGTTAATCAGACCCTTCCAGCCGACCGTGGTCCGGGGCTTCTCGAAATACACCCGCATGATCAGAACCAGGGTATCGCCCACCTCGTCGGCCAGTGCGCGCAAGCGTTGCGCATAGTCACGAGCCGCGGCGATATCGTGAATGGAACAAGGCCCTACCACTACAAACACCCGGTGATCCCGATGGTCGAGGATGTTCTGCACGGTCTCGCGGGCGGTGAGCACCGTGGCGGCGGCGGTTTCATTCATCGGCAGTTGCCGCTTGATCTCTTCGGGGGTGGGCAGGATATCGTAGGCGCCGACGTTGACATTGTTGAGCAGATTCGCAGACATGGGAATTCCGGTGGGCAAGATGGATAAAGCAGGGTTGGGAGGGTGTTGAAGCGAGTTCTTATAGTGGAGCGAACCCCCAAGGTAAAGAGTCCGGGCGGGTAAATTTTGCCGCCTGGAGCGGGCGTCTCAACATCTGTTCGCTGTCACAGATGCTAAACTACTAAAAAGTGAATCGAGTGTCGCTTCTTCTATCGAGATGGGGATGCTCGATATCGAGATGGTTTAAGTATGATCCACGGAGAACTTCACATGCTGCCGAAACCCATCTACGAATCGCTACCCTTCATTTATATGGCCGCAGGCGTGGCCGCTATCATTGGCCTCGAACATCTGCTGGGACGGATCTGTGGGTTTCTGCTGATCCTCGTCGGAATAGGGGTCTATCAGATGCGCAGACGTTACCGCCACCGCAAGATCGGAAGATCCCCCATGGAAAAAACCTCCCGGCGTCCCAAGCCGAACGGCGAGCCGATCAGCCAGCGCAAGACCAAAATACGACAGGATTTCGAGAGCGGCGAGCATAGCTACGAACAAGGCGATTACGCAGCGGCCCTGAAATGGTATCGGCGCGCGGCTGAACAGGGTTATGCGCTGGCCCAGGTCAATCTGGGTTCCATGTACTTTGATGGACAGGGCACGTCCCCGGATATCCAGGAAGCCTTGAAATGGTACCGCCTGGCCGCCAATCAGGGTCTTGCTTCCGCTCAGTTCGATCTGGGCGTACTGTGCGAACAGCACGGGCGCACCCCGCAAGATGTGCAGGAAGCGCTCACGTGGTACCAAAAGGCTGCGGGCCAGGGCTATGCGCCGGCGCAGGTCAACCTGGCGGCCCTGTATGCGGAGGGACAGGGCGGTGTGGCGCAGGACTTTCAACAGGCGCTCAGGTGGTATCGTGAAGCCGCCGACCAAGGTTATGCGCCGGCCTGTTTCAATCTGGGGGTGATTTACGCCGAAGGCCAGGGGGGGGGCGAGCGGGACTTGATCATGGCTTATGTCTGGTTCTCCCGCGCCGCCGTATTGGGCGACGAAGACGCCCTGTCGGCCCAGAAACAGGTGGGGGCGCGGTTGACCGCCGCGCAAAAAAGCCAGGCTCAGCAGCTACTGCAGCAGCCCATCTCGAAACGTCCCATCTAGTGGGTTGCCGCCCCGGTTTTGCCGGGCTGATCCGGCGCCCACGCTGGAGCGAACGTGAGCACCGGATCATGATCTGTCAAAATGAATGCAGCAATCCACCAGAACCTTCCTTCAACCCGAACATTGATCTCCATGTCACCGGCCCACCTGCTGCCCATCCTGCTCCTCACGGTGTTTTCGCTCATGTCGCCGCTCCTAACCATCGCCGCCGCGCCTGAACCGCCAACCGCTATCGCCGCCCCTGCGCGCAAGACCATCCTGCTCGATGACTTCGAGAATATCGGCGGCTGGAGCGCGCTCACCTCGCCTACCGCCCGCCTGGAAATCGCCCAGGACGCTGGCCGTACCGGGCGGGCGCTGCGGCTGGATTTCGAGTTTCAGGACGGAACCGGTTGGGTCATCGCCCGCAAGGCGTTTCCCATGCGCCTGCCCGACAATTTCGCCTTCCACTTTGTTTTGCGCGGCGATGCGTCGCCCGGCAACGCCGAATTCAAGCTGGCGGATTCGCGTGAGAATGTCTGGTGGTTCAAAAAGGCCGAATATGCGATTCCCACTGACTGGCGGCCCATTACGGTCAAGCGGCGCCAGCTCAGTCTGGCCTGGGGGCCTGGCGGCCCACTGGACGAAGTGGCGGTGCTCGAATTCGCCTTCGCCCTGGGCAAGCCGGGCAAGGGTTCGGTGTGGATTGATGATCTGAGCTTCGAGCAGCGCGAGCCAGCCCACGCCTATACCCTGAACCCGACCATTCGCGCCTCCACTGCCGTCGAAGGCCAGCCACCGGACGCCGTGCTCGACCCCAATCCCGCCAGCCGCTGGCATAGCGGCGCCTTGGCCGAGGAGCAGTGGTTGCTGCTGGATTTTCTCACCCAGCGCGAGTACGGCGGTCTGGTGATTGACTGGGACCCGGAGGATTACGCCGCCGATTACGAAGTTCAGCTCTCCGACGATGGCGAGAACTGGCAAACCGTCTATCAGGTGCGCGACGGCGATGGTCGGCGCGATTATCTCTATCTGGCCGACGCCGAATCCCGTTACCTGCGGCTCAACCTGCAACGCAGCAGTCGGACCCGTGGTTACGGCATCGGCCGCATTCTGGTCCAGTCCTACGAATTCTCCAGTTCGCCCAACCAGTTTTTCGAGACCATCGCCCGCGACGCGCCGCGTGGCTTCTATCCCCACTATTTCCAGGGCGAGCAGTGCTACTGGACTGTGGTGGGGGTTGCCGGCGACGGCAAGGAGGCGTTGCTCAACGAGGATGGCGCGCTGGAAGTGGACAAGGGCGGGTTCATCATCGAGCCGTTCCTGTTCGCCGATGGCCGGTTGATCACCTGGGCCGATGTGGATACCCGTCAGGACCTGGCCGAGGCTTACCTGCCGATTCCCACGGTGCGCTGGGAGCATGAATCCTACTGGCTGTCGGTCACGGCGTTCGCCGCTGGTCCGCCGGGCGCGTCGGCGCTGTACGCCCGCTACCAGTTGGAAAACCTGAGTCCCGATCCCCGCCATGTCACTCTGTATCTGGCGCTGCGACCCTTCCAGGCCGTTCCCCCCTGGCAGTCGGTGAATATGACCGGCGGCGTGGCCCCGATCCGTGCGCTGGAGTATGCCGACCGGACGATTCGGGTCAACCAGGGCGCTAAAACAGTCACGGTGCTGACCGCGCCCGACCGGTTCCGCGCCGCCACCTTCGATCAGGGAGCACTCACCGAGTATCTGGCGACGGGCAAATTGCCTGAACACAGCCGGGTTGAAGACTCTTTTGGCTATGCCTCCGGGGCGTTGGAGTACGGTTGGGATCTAAAGCCCGGCGAAAAGCGCGAAGTGGTGTTGCGCATCCCGTTTTACGCTGCCGGGGCCAGCGGGCCGATCCCGGCAACCGCTGCCGAGGCCTCCGCTGAGGTTGATCGGCTCCTGGAACAGACCACCCGCGACTGGGCGATGCGGCTGGACCGGGTGGGTTTGGAACTGCCCCCCGTCGCGCAACGGCTGGCCTGGAGCATCAAGAGCAATCTGGCCTACATCCTGATCAACCGCGACGGCCCCGCCATTCAGCCCGGTTCGCGCAATTACGCCCGCTCCTGGATCCGCGACGGTGCGCTGACTTCCGCCGCCCTGCTAGGCATGGGCTACACCGAGGAGGTGCGGGAGTTCCTGCAATGGTACGCCGGCTATCAGGCGGCGGACGGCGCAATTCCCTGTTGCGTGGATGGGCGCGGGGCCGATCCGGTGCCCGAACACGACAGCCACGGCGAATTCATCTACGCGGTGATGGAGTACTACCGCTACACCCGCGATGTCGGCTTCCTGCGACAAATGTGGCCGGCGGTGGTCCGGGCGGTTGGCTACATGGATTCCCTGCGCCAGCAGCGCCTAACCGAGAAGTATCGCACTGATCCGGACTGCGTGGCCTATTGCGGGCTGGTGCCGGAATCCATCAGCCACGAGGGTTATTCCAGCCAGCCGCGTCATTCCTACTGGGACAACTTCTTCATCCTGCGCGGTTTCAAGGACGCGGCGCAGATGGCGGTGATTTTGGATGAGGACGCTGATGCGACGCGGTTTGCAGCGCTGCGCGACGCCTTCAGCAAGGATCTGTACGCTTCGATCCAGGAAACCCTCAAGCTGCACAAGATTGACTTCATTCCCGGCGCGGTCGAACTGGGCGATTTTGACGCGACCTCGACCACCATCGCCGTGGACCCGGGCGGCGAACTGGGGCGCCTGCCGCAACCGGCGCTGAATCGCACCTTTGAGCGTTATAACGAATTTTTCCGCCAGCGCCGCACCGAGGCGCAGTGGAACAACTATACCCCGTATGAGTGGCGGGTCGTGGGCACGATGGTCCGGCTGGGCTGGCGCGACCGGGCGCTGGAACAGATGGCGTTTTTCATGGAGGGTCAACGGCCCCCCACCTGGAATCACTGGGCGGAGGTGGTCTGGCGCGATCCCAAGACGCCGCGTTTCATCGGCGACATGCCGCATACCTGGGTGGGTTCCGATTTCATCCGCGCTGCGCGCAGCCTGTTCGTATTCGAGCGTGAGGCCGATCAGGCATTGGTGATTGGCGCGGGCCTGCCCGCCGCGTGGGTGGAAAGTCCCCAGGGCGTCACGGTGCGGCGGATGCCGACCTGGCATGGCACTCTGAACTACCGGCTGGCGATGGCCGGCCCGGATGCGCTGCGGGCGCGATTGACTGGCGACGTGACCGTGCCGCCGGGGCGGATCATCCTGCATTCACCGCTTGATCGGCCGGTGCGAGCAGCCACAGTCAACGGCCGGGCGGCAACGTTCACCGCTAACACCGTCACGGTGGATCAGTTCCCCGCCGAAGTGGAACTGCACTACGCCACCGCGCCGTAGGCGGCACAAGACCGTTCTGACGGGGAGAATTCGCCGTGTCCACCGACTTCCACACGCTGAGTAATAGCCGCTACGCCACCGTCCTGAGCGCCGCCGGGACGGGCTATTCGACCTGGAACGGGTTGGCGCTGACCCGCTGGAACGGCGATCCGGTCGAGGACAACGACGGTTTTTTCCTGTACTTGCGCGATTTGGATAGCGGCGCGTGCTGGTCGCTGGGCCAGCAGCCGGTGGTTACGCCAGAGGCGCGGCGGGCCAGCCGGTTCAGCGATGGCAGCGCCGAGCTGCGCTGTGAATACGCGGGTATCGAAGCCGAGATGACGGTCGTCGTTCCCGGTGACGCCGATATGGAATTGCGGCGGGTGATTTTGCGCAACGCCAGCGACCGCCCCCGGCGCATCGAATTGACCAGTTACGCCGAGGTAGTGCTGAATGCGCGGGCCGCTGACGCCACCCATCCGGCTTTTTCCAAGTTGTTCGTGCAGACCGAGTGGGTCGCTGAACAGCGGGCGTTGCTGGCGCGGCGGCGACCTCGCGACGTCGGGGAACCGGTCTGCTGGCTGGTTCATGCGCTGATCGGCGATGGTGACGAAGTCGAGCGGCCTCACTATGAAACCGACCGCGCCCGATTCATCGGTCGAGGCTATTCGTTGGCTGGCCCACGGGCTTTGACAGGATCAATACCGCTGCTCCGCACCGTCGGCAACGTGCTGGACCCCATCGTCAGTCTGCGGCGAACGGTGGAATTGCCAGCGGGCGACTCAGCGCAAGTGATGTTTCTACTGGGTGTGGCATCGGAACGAGAAGCGGCGTTGGCGCTGGCGACGGCTGTTGATCCATTCCCCCCCTCGATTGAGGGGGGGTGGCGCGTAGCGCCGGGGGGGTTCAGTCGCCAGAACCCGCAAACCACCCCGGCGCTGCGCGCCACCCCTCCTTATCCAAGGAGGGGAACTGATGGAAAAACCGAGCAGTTGGTTTTCAACGATGAACCGTTGCAATTCTGGAACGGCTACGGTGGCTTCAGCGCCGATGGAACCGAATACGTGATCCGGCTCCAGTCCGACGCCGGTGGACGATTGAAACGACCACCGCTGCCCTGGGTCAACGTCATCGCCAATCCCCAGTTCGGTTTTCTGACCAGCGAGACCGGGGCTGGCTATACCTGGAGCCAGAACAGCCGCGAGAATCGCCTGACCCCCTGGTACAACGATCCGGTGCTCGACCCGCACGGCGAGGCGCTGTACCTGCGCGACGAGGACGACGGCGCGTTCTGGTCGCCGCTGCCGGGTCCGGCTCCGCAACCGGCGCCTTACGAAGTCCGCCACGGGTTCGGCTACAGCCGCTACCGCTGCGTCAGCCAGGGGCTGGAACAGGATACGTGGCTGTTCGTACCGCGCGAAGACCCGGTCAAAATCATCCGAATCCAGTTGCGTAACGTCAGCGGCCAACCGCGCCGGCTGTCGCTGTTCAGCTATGCCCGGCTGGTGCTGGGGGTGTTGCCGGGAGACTACGCGGCGGATCTGGTCATCGAGCAGGATGCAACAACCGGCGCGTTGTTGGCCGAGAATCACAACCGGGAATTCGCGGGCCGCGTCGCCTTCGCCGCCGTCGCCATGCCCGACGGCGTGTCGGCTTACATCAGCGGCGACCGGGCCAACTTCATCGGTCATCACGGCAGCCCGGCCCGCCCGGCGGCGCTTGAACGTGATGAGGCTCTAAACGGGCGACTGGGCGCGGGCCTCGACCCCTGCTTTGCGCTGCAAATCACGCTGCAACTGGAGCCGGACGCGACGGTGGAATGCGCCTTCGTGCTGGGTGAGGCGGAAAATCGGGAGGAAGCCCGTCGGCTGGTCAACCGCTACCGCCAGGATGGGGCGATTGCGGCGGCGCTGGCCGAAGTGCGGGAATTCTGGCGCGACCGGTTGTCCGCCGTGCGCATTCAAACGCCCAGCCCGGCGCTCGATCTGATGGTCAACGGCTGGCTGGCCTATCAAACCCTGAGTTGCCGGCTGTGGGGCCGCTCGGCGTTTTACCAGTCGGGCGGAGCGTTCGGTTTCCGCGACCAGTTACAGGACGCCGCCGCGCTGGTTTACCACGACCCGGAACTGACCCGCCGGCAACTGCTGCTGCACGCCGCCCACCAGTTCCAGGAAGGCGACGTGTTGCACTGGTGGCATCCTCCCACCAGTTGCGGGATTCGCACCCGCTTCAGCGACGATTTGCTGTGGCTGCCGTATCTGGCGGCTTTTTACGTCCGCACCACCGGCGACTGGACTCTGTTTGCTGAACCGGTGCGCTTCCTCAAGGCGCGAGAACTGGAGCCGGGCGAGGACGAGACCTTCCTGACGCCGGAGGAATCCGGCGAAGTCGCCAGCCTGTACGAACATTGTTGCCGGGCGCTGGATCGCTCGCTGACTCAGGGCGCGCACGGGCTGCCGCTGATGGGCACCGGCGACTGGAACGACGGCATGAACCGGGTCGGACGCGAAGGGCGCGGCGAGAGCGTATGGATGGGGTTTTTCCTGTACGCCATTCTCGGCGACTTCATCCCGGTGTGCGGCCAGCACGGCGATCACGACCGGGCGCGACGCTACGCCGCGTTCCGCCGCCATCTGGCCGAGGCGCTCAACGAACACGCCTGGGACGGCGAGTGGTACCGCCGGGCCTGGTACGACGACGGCGCGGTGCTGGGTTCCGCCGCCAGCGATGAATGCCGGATTGACGCGCTGGCGCAGGCCTGGGCGGTGATTTCCAAGGCCGCACCTTGGGCCAGGGCCGAAGCGGCGCTGGATGCGGTCGAACGTCATCTGATTTCGGAAGCAGACGGTTTGATCCGGCTGCTGACGCCGCCGTTCGAGAACACGCCCCACGATCCCGGCTATATCAAGGGCTATGTGGCCGGGGTGCGGGAAAACGGCGGACAATACACCCACGCGGCGCTGTGGGTGGTGCGGGCGCTGGCGGAACTGGGGCGGCGCGACCGGGCGGCGAAGCTGTTGGAGATGCTGACGCCGATCCATCACACGCTCACCCCGGAAGCGGTGGCCGTTTATCAACTGGAGCCCTTCGTGGTCGCCGCCGATGTCTACGGCGCAGCGCCGCATGTCGGGCGCGGCGGTTGGAGTTGGTACACCGGCGCGGCGGGCTGGATGCTGCGGGGGGTGCTGGAATCCATCCTCGGTCTGGAACAGGTCGAGGGGCATACCCTGCGGCTGCGGCCCTGCATCCCGGATGAATGGCCGGGTTTCCAGCTACATTACCGACTGCCGGCTGGCGATGGGGTCTATGACATCGAAGTCCGCAATCCCGACCGGCGCGCGGAGCGGGTTGCGGCGGTGATGATTGACGAGACGCCAGGCACGGTCGAGGCTGGCGCAGCCCACATTCCACTATGCCGCGATAGGAAAACGCACCGAGTCGTGGTGACGCTGCAACCACACCGACCCATTCCCTGAAGGCTATCCAGCCTGCATGGTAAAAATGAAATCCACCGGGAATTGATGTTTCTTTTTTTAAATCAATTTTTTGATGGGTGCTTCAACCCAACTCAGCCGCTGCCCCAGCATTTCGTTAAATATATTCTATAGTTGATTGTCCAAGTTGCTCGAA
>CALMNY010000118.1 GCA_937872125.1 uncultured Candidatus Competibacteraceae bacterium
TGGCGGTCCCGGTGGCGAACCTCCCGCCGGCCCTGGCCAGCGACGCCGGCCATCTTCTGAGCCAGGGCGAACCGTTTGCCGCGTGCTATGTCGATGGGCCCGACGTGCGGCGTTTCAGCCTCCGCTCCGCCCCCGACGGGCTGGATGTGGCGCGCATTGCCGAGCAGTATGGGGGTGGCGGCCACCCGCATGCCGCGGGTTTCATCGTGCCGCGTGATCACCCGCTCGCCCGCGCGTAACCGGCAGCATTGGAGTAGACCTTGGACCAAACCTATACGCTAACGCTCACCGCGCGGCAGCTCCGCCTGATCGATGCCGCCTGCGAAACCTGTGCCCGGGCCGCGCTGGGCCAAGTGGGCGACGTGCTCCGCTTCTGTCGCGATCGGCACGGGACGCCGATTTATACCTGGGAACGGATGCGGGCCATCGAGGACCTGGTGAAACCCGCCATGGGGCTGGCGCCGAACGAATCCTTCCGCGTTGGCCATGGGGACGAGGCCGATACGCTGTGGGATCTGCACCAGGTGTTGCGGCATCGCCTGGCCTGGGATGCGGCCTATGCCACTGGCCGGATCAAGCCCGGCGAGCCGCGCAATTGGGCCGACATGCTCAGCCATAATTTTGATGAGCCGCTCCGTTACGGCCCGGAGCCCCTGGCGACGGTGAGCCAGGTGAGCGCCCCCAGCGGTGGCGGCTCCGGCGGCGTCTGCGGCGAGCCAGCGGCTTAATTCCGGCGTAGCGACCGTGTTATTCTTGCCGGTCTGCCCGCCGGCTTAAGCCGGGGTCGTGAGGCCGGCCGCTGAGCCTGAGTTGCAAATCAGCGGCACCACCCCCCGGTACCGGGTCGCCCCGGTTGCCCCGGCCAGGAGGCCAGGCACCGCCCGCCCCGACCGGCCGTCAACAGACCGTTCCCGAGCGTCGCGCGTCAATAGGTCGTCACCGCGAGCGTATCGACGTTGGCGTCCTCATTCCAGGTCGACACCGTGGCGCGGAGGCGGAGACGCAGCACCGCGTCGGCCGGCAACGCCGCCACGTCGATCGCCGCCCGCACCCAGCGCCCTTCGTCAGCGCTATCGCCCTGCAGGGTCGCCGCAGGCATCCAGGTCCGGCCGTCATCGCGCGAGACATCCACGGCCAGATACTCGCCGGCATCAAACGCCGCTTCAAGGTACCAGTCGAGGGTGACGCGGACCTGCGTGGCGCCGAGGAGATCGATCGGCGGCGACGTCAGGGTGGCATCCACCGCCGGACCGTCGACCATCGCCGACCAGGCGCCGCTGGTGCGCCGCTCATAGGTGGTGGCCCAGGCGTCCTGGGAATCCTCCTCCCATAATCCAGCCCATTGTCCGTTCTCAAATTGGTCGCTGAAGAGCGTGGTCACGACCCCGGGTGGGATCGTGACCGTCACGGGCACGGTGCGGTGGGTTTTGTTGCCCTGGTCGTCGGTGACGGTGAGGGTGGCGGTGTACTGACCATGAGCGGCGTAGACGTGCGTCGGCTGGGCCCCGAGGGCGGTCTCCCCGTCCCCAAAGTCCCAGTGATAACCCACGACTTGCCCATCGGGGTCGGACGAGCCGCGGGCGTCAAATGCCAGGGGCTGGCCGCCTTCCCCGCGATAGGGGCCGCCCGGGTCCGCCACCGGGGGGGCGCCATCCGCCGGCTGCCGCGGCACGATCAGCACCCGCACCGCGTCGACATTGGCATCTTCGTCCGCCGCGGAGGCCCGGGCGCGGAAGCGTAACCGCAGCTGGTCATTGCTCGCGAGATCGTTGAGTTCGATCACCGGCGTCTGCCACTGGTCCCGGGGACCCTGTTCGGGGCTGAGCCGGGCGTATTCGCGCCAGGTCGCGCCCCCATCCAGCGAGGCGTCAAAGGCCAGGTATTCCCCGGCATCGAAGCTCCCCTCGATCAGCCAGGCGAAGGCGATCACCGCCCGGCGGCTGCCCTGCAGGTCGATCGGGACCGAGGTGAGCGTGGCGTCGGTCGCCAGGCCATCCACTTCGGCGGCGGCACGGCCGGCGGTGGCGCGTTGGGTGGTGATCAGCCAATCGTTCTGGCTGTCCTGTTCCCAGCGGCCGTTCCAGCGGCCGTTTTCGAAGCTGTCGGTCCAGAGCTCGACCGGGGTTCCCGGCGGCACGGTGACGGTGACCGTGGTCCAGGCGCGGGTGCGGTTACCGGCGTCATCCTCGACGAGCAGGCCGACCGTATAGTCGCCGGCGGTGGGGTAGGTATGCGTGGGGGCGACGCCGGTGCCGGTCGTGCCATCACCAAAGGTCCAGGTGTAGCTCACGATGGCGCCATCGGGGTCGGTGGAGGCCCCGGCCGAGAACGTGATCGGTTCCTGTTCGATCCCGGTATAGGGCCCGCCCGCCACGGCGGTGGGTGGGGCGCCGGCATCGGGGTCCGGCAATGGCGCCACGACCCGGACGATATCGACGTTGGCGTCTTCATCCCCCGCGGACATGGTGCCGCGGAAGCGCAGGCGGAGGACGTCATTGGAGGCTAACCCGGTGATCGGGATTTCGGCCACCAGGGTCTGATTCTCGGGATCGACGTTGCCGCGCAAGCGCGCCTGTTCCCACCAGGTCTGCCCGTCATCCAGCGACAGATCAAAGGCCAGGTATTCACCGGCATCCAGGCCGGCTTCGATATACCACTCAAAAGTGATGGTCGCTTCCTGCGCCCCCTGCAGGGGGATGGACCGGGAGGTGAGGGTCGCGTCCTTGGCCACGCCATCGACCTCGGCCGAGCGCCAGCCATCGGCTGCCCGTTGGGTGGACGTAAACCAGGCATTTTGGCTGTCGCTGACCCAGTTATTGTTCCATGGCCCCTGCTCGAAGCCATCGAAGAACAGCTCCTGAAGCGGCGGGGTCACGGTGACAAGGGAGGTGCTGCGGTCGCTGGCGCCGCGATCATCGGTGACGGTCAGGGTGACGCTGTAGCTGCCGGCGCGGGTATAAACATGGCTGGGGGTGACGCCCGTGCCGGTGGCGCCGTCGCCAAAGTCCCAGGCGTAGGTGACGAGCGTACCGTCGGGGTCCCGCGAGGCCCGCCCGTCCAGGGTCACGGCTTCCCCGGCGCTGACGGTGTACGGGCCGCCCGCAGCCGCCAGGGGCGGTTCATTCGGCGGCGGCGTCACGCGGGCGGGCAGAGCGACGTTGTCCAGCCAGCCCGCATCGCGGCCCAGATCGGTATTGCCGTCCTTCTGGTAGGCCCATTCGAGGACGTGGTGACCGGCCGTCAGCGGGAAGCGCTGGGGTTGCCAGCAGAGCGGGGACCACACCGCGCACCCGGAGATGGCGTTTTGCAGCTCGCCGTCGAGATAGAAGGCCAGCCAATCCCAGCCCGTTTCGCTGGAGACCGTCCAGTCGAAGGTCACCTCCCCGGCAGCGAAATAATCCTCCAGGCGCAGGAGGGTCATCTGCCCGGCCGTGATCGCCCCGGATTGCAGGCTGGCCTGGCCCTCGCTCACCGGCGTGGCGACGATCTCCCACGGGGCCGCGGATTCGTCCGGGTTCAGCCACCCCGCGGGCCAGGTCCCGCCCGCCGGGAAACGCTCGCTGGCGCCGTTGGCGTCGACAAAGGTCGCCGCGACGGTTTTGAGCTCGTCCATCACCAGGGTGCAGGTGGCGCTCGTCCCGGCGCAATCCGCCCCCCAGCCGGCGAATGACCAGTCCGGTCCCGGGGTGGCGGTCAGCTCCACCGCCGCGTCGCGGTCGAAACTGGCGGCGCAGGTGGCGCCGCAGTCAATGCCGGCGGGCGTGCTGGTGACGGTCCCCAGCCCGGCGGTCTGGACCGCCAGTTGGGCGCGGTCGGCCTCCGCGGTGAACAGGAGGCGGTTGGGGGAGCCCAGGACGATATCCGTCAAGGCGCCCGCGGTGGCGTTGGTGGTGACGAAGGTGGCGATGTCCGTCGGGGTGGCCCCGGGATTGTCCTGCAGGTAGAGCGCGATGGCGCCGGCGACATGCGGCGCGGCCATGGAGGTGCCACTCAGGGTGACCGCGGCCGTGTCCGACTCTGCGCCGGCGGACAGGATCGCGGCACCGGGGGCGAAGAGATCGACGCAGGGCCCGTAGTTCGAGAAATAGGCCCGGGCATCATCCGCGGTGCTGGCGCCGATCGTGAGCGCGGTCGGCGCCGCGGCCGGGGAGCGGGTGCAGGCATCGACGGCCTCATTGCCCGCCGCCACGACCATCGGCACCCCGGCCGCGACCGCGTTGGCGACGGCTTGATTGAGCGCGGCGGAATAATCCCCGCCGAGACTCATGTTCGCCACCGCTGGGGCCTGGTGGTTGGCCGCCACCCAGTCGATGCCGCCCAGTACGCTGAAATAGGACCCGGACCCGGCGCAATCGAGCACCTTGACCGCGATCAGGCTGACCTCCTTGGCCACACCGTAGGTGTCGCCGCCGACGATGCCGGCGACATGGGTGCCGTGGCCATGGCAATCCGCGTCCAGATCATCGACTTGATTGGTGCCCCAGGTGGCACGGCCGGCGAAGTCGACGTGGGAGGTCCGGATGCCGGTATCGATGACATAGACGTTCACCCCCGGCGCCGTGTTAACCGGGGTGAAGCCCTGATCGAGGGGCAGGGCGCGCTGGTCGATCCGATCCAGCCCCCAGGGCGGCTGGGCTTGGGTCGCGTCGATTGACACCCGGCCGTTCTGCTCCACCAGGGCGACGCGCGGATCCTTGGCCAGGGCGTCCGCGGCGGCCGCACTCAGGCGCAGCCCCACCCCGGGCAGGGCGTGATGCCACTGCGCCGCGAGCTGGCCCTGGTACTGGGTCGCCAGGCCGGCGCCCAGGCTGCTGACTTCGGCGCCCAGTTCCCCCACCCGGCGCGCGGCCCAGCTGAACGCCTGCTCCTTGAACACCACGACATACTCATCGGCGATGGGCTCGGGCGCCCGCTGGACCGTGGGCGCCTCGCCCGAATGCGTCATCAGCGGCGAGGGGGGCAGCGGCTCCACCGCGGCGACCCAGGGGGAGTCTTCCAGGACCGCCAGGGCCGCGTCGTCAATCTCCAGCGTCAGGCTGGGCTGGGTGACGGGACGGTCCAGCGCGCGATAGGAGCCGGCGGGCAGGCTGGCCAGCAACCGGGTAGCGCGGTCCGCCAGCTCGCGGAGCCATGCCGCGCCCGGGGTGTCGCTGGCGGCCTCGATCTGCACATCCACGCGTACCCAGGCGCGCGCCTGAACGGCGAGCTGCGTGTGCAGGTCCGCCAGGAGGCGCGCCGCGACCGGGGTGTCGTCCCACGCCGGCGCCGGCGTGCCGGGGGTGCCATCCAGGGCGTGCGCCTGGGCGCACAGGAGCCAGGCACCGCAGGCGGTGCTCAGCCAGCCGCGGGGGCGGCAGCGTAGGGAGGAAGCGGTCGGCATGTGGGTCACCCGGTAACTCTGTTGACAGGCATGAACGGTGGTGCGCGGGGGTGCGGCGCCCGCCGCGGGGCGGTCGGGACACCGGGAAGCCACCACGCGCTGGGGTCGGCCAGGAGCGCTGCGGTACCCCACCGGTATGAACAGCAATTTACCACATTGTCCGCCGGCGGATAGCGCCACACGGAGCGGCGGTGCTGCCGCGCGCGACCGGACCCCAGGCAGGCCCAGTAACGCTGGCAGTGTTTGGCCGCAAAGGCGTGCGTATTGGCCTCCCTTGCGCGTGAATTCCGCTGGGAAACGCCGCTAGGGTATGCGCTGGAAACCGGGGGCTTGCCGACGGTGCGCGCGCGGGCAGCCGACCGGGTGAAGCGCGGGCGCTTCCCACTCAGACCCGCGGCGCTGGGGTGTCCTGTGGCGCGGCACGTGGCCCCGGTCGGTGCGCCCCGGTGACCGCTGGCCAGCCGCGGGCGGCGCCCGCGCGGCCCCACGCAGGAGGGTTCGTCTCAAGATGCCCCATCTCGTAACCCTGCCCCCGCTGGCCGTGGCGCTGGCGCCGTTCGGCGTCGGCTATGCCCTGGGCGCCCTCGTGCGCCGCGTCGGGCACGGGGTTCGGGCGCGGCGGGCGCCCGCCCCCCTCACCCGTGCCCAGCAGCGGGGGCAGGCGGGCGAGGCGGCGGTGAGCGCGGTGGTGCGCGCCCGGTTTACCCGCCGCGCCGACGATCTGCTGCTGCGGTTTGGCACGGGTCGCTATAGCCAGATTGACCATCTGGCCTTGACCCCGCATGGCATCCTGGTGCTCGAAAGCAAGAATCTGGGTGGCCTGCTCTATGGCGCTCCCGACCGGCCTTACTGGACGCAGGTCATTGGCCCGCAGCGCCACGCGTTCTACAACCCGCTCAAGCAAAATGCCACGCATCTGGCCGCGGTGCGACGGTATGCGGGCACGGTGCCGGTGCGGGGACTGGTGGTGTTCATGGACCGCGGCGTCTTTCCCGAAGGTCACCCGGCGGGGACCGTGGCCTTGCGCGCCCTGGCGGCGACCCTCGAGCCGTTGGCCGCCGGGCGTATCCCCTACCGCTATCGCCGTGCGTGGCGGCGGGTGCTGGCGGCGCATCAGGCCAGCCCGCAGGCCCGGCAGGCGCACGCGGCGTACGTGGCCGGGCGCGTGCGCACGCGCCCGGGCGCGCGCGCCGGCGTGACCGCGGATACGCCGCGCACCCGGCGGTGGTGGCTCCCGTGGCTGGTGCTGCTGCTGGCGGGCGCTCTCCCGGCCCCGGTGGCGGGATGAGCGGCGGGACGGTGGCCTTTCACGGTCCTTGGTGGCAGGCATCAGATAGCATTACCGACCTGAAAAGCCGTATCATGCCGGCCATGCGCGGTCGGGTGTGATCCCCCGCTCCGCCCCTCGCTCACCCCCACGGGAAGGACTCTGCGATGTCTGCCAGCTATAACGCCGCGGCGATTGAGGTGCTGTCCGGGCTGGACCCGGTGCGCAAGCGCCCGGGCATGTACACCGACACCACGCGGCCCAACCACCTGGCCCAGGAGGTGATCGATAACAGCGTCGACGAAGCCCTGGCGGGCTTTGCCCGCGAGATCCGCGTGGTGGTCTTCGCCGACGGCTCCCTGGAGGTGACCGACAACGGGCGCGGCATGCCGGTCGACCGCCATCCGGAGCTGGGGCTGCCCGGGGCGGAGGTCATCATGACCCGCTTGCATGCCGGCGGCAAATTCTCCGCGGACAACTACGCCTTTTCCGGCGGCTTGCATGGGGTCGGCATCTCGGTGGTCAACGCCCTGTCCCAGCGCGTGGACCTGTGGGTGAAGCGCGACGGGCGGGAGCATCACATGGCCTTCGCCCACGGCGACAAGGTGTCGGACCTGGAACCGGTCGGCAAGGTCCCGCGCAAGGACACCGGCACCCGGCTGCGCTTCTGGCCCGATCCGAGCTATTTCGACAGCCCGCGTTTCTCCGTGCGGCGCCTCAAGCACCTGCTCCAGGCCAAGGCCGTGCTCTGCCCCGGGCTCACCGTGACCTTCCGCGACGAGGCTAGCGGCGAGGCGGTGACCTGGTACTACGAGGACGGCCTCAAGGACTATCTGCTCCAGTCCCTTCCCGACCGCGAGTTGATCCCCGCCACGCCCTTCACCGGCCACTTCGCGGCCCGCACCGAGGCTGCCGCCTGGGCCTTGCTCTGGACCCCGGCGGGGGGCGAGCCCTGCGCCGAGAGCTACGTCAACCTCATCCCCACCGTCCAGGGCGGCACCCACGTCAACGGGCTGCGCACCGGCCTGACCGAGGCGGTGCGCGACTTCTGCGAGTTTCGCAACCTGCTGCCCCGGGGCGTCAAGCTCGCCCCCGAGGACGTCTGGGCGCGCTGCGCCTACATCCTGTCGGTCAAGCTGCTCGATCCGCAGTTCTCCGGGCAGACCAAGGAGCGCCTCTCCTCCCGGGAGTGCGCCGCCTTCGTTACCGGGGTGGTCAAGGACGCCTTCAGCCTCTGGCTCAATCAGCACGTCCAGGACGGCGAGGCCATCGCCCAGCTCGCCATCGGCGCCGCCCAGGCCCGGCTGCGCGCCGGGCGCACCGTGGTGCGCAAGAAGGTCACCAGCGGTCCGGCCCTGCCCGGCAAGCTGGCCGACTGCACCGCCACCGATCCCCAGCGCGGCGAGCTCTTCCTGGTGGAGGGCGACTCCGCCGGCGGCTCCGCCAAGCAGGCCCGCGACCGGGAGTTCCAGGCCATCCTGCCCCTGCGCGGCAAGATCCTCAACACCTGGGAGGTGGACCCGGAGGAGGTCCTGGGCTCCCAGGAGGTCCACGACATCAGCGTCGCCATCGGCGTCGACCCCGGCAGCGAGGACCTGTCACGGCTGCGCTTCGGCAAGGTCTGCGTCCTGGCCGACGCCGACTCCGACGGCGCCCACATCGCCACCCTGCTCAGCGCCCTGTTTCTCCGGCACTTCCCGCGCCTGGTGGCGGAGGGCCATGTCTACGTCGCCCTGCCGCCCCTCTACCGCATCGACGTCGGCAAGCAGGTCTTCTACGCCCTGGACGAGGACGAGAAGCGCGGCATCCTCGACCGCATCGAGGCGGAAAAGCTCAAGGGCAAGGTCAGCGTCCAGCGCTTCAAGGGCCTGGGGGAGATGAACCCGGGGCAGTTGCGCGAGACCAGCCTCCACCCCGACACCCGCCGCCTGGTGCAGCTGACCATCGATGACCCCACGGAGAGCCAGCAACTCATGGATATGCTCTTGGCCAAGAAACGCGCCGCCGATCGCCGTGCCTGGCTGCACGCGAAGGGCAATCTCGCCGACCTGCCGCTGTGAGGCGCGCGGCGCCCCCGCGCGCGCAAAAAAAACCGGCACGAGGCCGGTTAAAGGGGTGCCCGAAGGCGTTTTTTTAAGGGGGGGTGCCGGGTGTCTGGATCTGGGCCAGCGGGCGCCCGAGATCGAGACGGAAGGGCGGCAGGCCTTTCAGTAAGGACTGGCCATAGCGCCGGGTGGTCATCCGGTTATCGGCAATGATCACCATGCCGGTATCCGTTTCCTTGCGGATCAGCCGCCCCACGGACTGCATCAGCTTGACGCTGGTGGCCGGGAGGGTCATTTCCCGGAAGGGATCCCGCCCCTGTTGTCGCAGCCACGTCGCCTCGGTAATCTCGACCGGATGGGTCGGGACCGAGAACGGCAGTTTGGCGATGACGACCGTGGCGCAGAGTTTGCCGGGGAGATCCACGCCCTCCGACATCGACTGCATCCCCAGGATCACGCTGAGCCGACCGTCCTGGATGTTCTCCGCGTGGCGGCGGAGCAGCTCGGACTTGGGCAAGCGGTCCTGCACCAGCAACGCGGGACCCAGATCCCGCAGCAGGTCTTCCGCCTGGTTCATGGCCTGACGACTGGTAAAGAGCGTCAGCAGACCCTCGCCCGGCCGCAACCGCGCCCGGATGAGCGCGCAGACCTCGGCGGTATGCCCCGGCGCATCCGGCGCGTTGGCCATCTGCGGCACGCACAGCACGCCTTGCTGGGCGTAATCGAACACATGCGGCAGGCGCAAGGTCCGTACATGGCCGCGAAGCCCACAGGTTTCGACAAAGCGGTCGAACGTCCCCATCGAGGTGATCGTCGCGGAGGCCAAGGCGGCCCCGGCCGTCCGGCGCCACAGCATTTCTTCCAGAAAGGCCGCCGCGCTGACTTCCGCCGCCCGCAGACGATGGCGCCACTGCCCATGCTCTTCCCGGCGATCGATCCAGCGCGCCGGCGGCGGCCCTGTTCCCGGGTTACGGGCACAGAACAACGCCAGCGCATTGCCGATCTGGGTGGCAATCCCCCCGATCTCCCCAATGACGGCATTCACCTCCTGGGCGACCAGGGGATCGAGCCGTCCGTCGCGGGCATCCTGCAATAAGGCCAGTCGCCGTTCCTGCAGGTGCTCCGCCAGTCGGCCACTCGCGGTCACCAGGGTGCGGGCCGTGGCCAGAAGTTCCCGCGGCACCACACCGGCGTCAAACAACCAGCGCGAGGGCGCGGTTCCCTGCCAGGGCGTGCGCACCAGGCACCGGGAGAGGGCTCCCAACGCCCGGGCCGTTTGCCCCAAACGCCACCATTCGGCAAACCCGAGCAGGAAACGCCAGCGGCGCAAGGCCGTGGACAACCGTTTCGCCGAGCGCCGGATTGCCAGCTGGGTATATTCCACCCCAAAGCCTTCCCGGGTGTTGCGTGCCTTCTCCGGCAAGCCATGCGCCTCGTCGACGACGAGCAGGCATTTTTCCGGTTCCGGCAACAACACGCCGGGGCCCGCCCGCAAATCGGCTACCAGCAGATCGTGGTTGGTCACCACGATATCCGCCTGCCGCACCGCCGCCCGGGCCTGTTCCGCGGGACATTCCGCGAACCAGGGACAGGCGCGGCCGATACAGTCCTGACTGGAGGCGGCGATGCCGGCCCAATCCACCCGCAGGTGACCGGGTACGGATTCCTTATCCCCAGCCCAGGTCCGATCGCGGAACGCCGCCAGCAAGTCGCGCACGGCGAGCGCGCTGGCGTTGTCCATCTTGAGCGGACAGGCATACCGGCTGCGGCCTTTGGCAATGGCCGTGGTGAACGACCAGCCGGTCCCCTGGGCCAACATCGGCAGATCGCGTTGCAGCAACTGCTCCTGCAACGAGATGGTCGAGACGGAAATGACCAGCCGCTGCTGGCGGGCGGTGGCGACGGCGACGGCGGGAATGCCATAACCGAAGCTTTTGCCCAAACCCGTCCCGGCTTCAACCACCCCCACCCGCTCGTCCGTGTCCCCGGCGAGCACCCGCGACACCTCGGCAATCATCTCCAATTGTTGCCGCCGCGGGCAAAACCCGGGGATAACCGTTTTCATCCCGGCAAGACCGTCCTTGATCCGCCGCTTCATCCCCTCATCCAGATAATCCATCACGAGACCTCCACTGTCCCCGTGTCCAGGCACCTCCCGCCGGACTCCGGGGCTGTGCACGTCGCCGGTCATGTTCCTGACCGGCGCCGGTCGGGTGCGCGCCTAGTGGGCGAAGCGGAAGGCTTCGCGCAGGCGCCACAGCAGCGCGGGTCGGCTGCCCATCTGGTAGTACGCCTCCGCCTGGGCCAAGGCGACCTTGGCGTTGGCGATGGCGTCCGTGGGCGTCTGTCCCTGTGCCAACCTGGCTCCGGTGACCGGGTCACTGACGGTGTAGTCGTCGGCGTCGTCATCGACGCTTTCGTGCAGGGCCAGTTCCAGGCCGTCAATGGTGACGGTCTCGGCGAGGACGCAGAGACCTTCGTTTTCCCGATAACGCTCGGGGTTGATCGCCAGTGCGACGATGGTTTGCATGGTGAACTCCTCTGCTCCGCCGGGGGCGGAGCGGACAGGGGCGCCTGTAACCCGGGATGGTGAGCGACCCATGAGCCAGGCTTACGCGTCGGAGGACCGAGGCGTAATTCTCATGAGTGATGGGCAGGAACGGCCGCGAGGACCGTTTGGGACGCGGGGCGAGACGACAGGGCGTCGGCCACAGAACCGGCTCCAGGGGAGCGGCGATCGCTGTTTGGGGACTGGTCAGCTACCAGGCGATCGAGGATCGCGGAAAAGGGGGGCGCACGGGCGGTCCGGCTCCCGAGAGGGGGAGCGCCTGACGGGCCCGGGAACGGGGGATGGACAGCACAGGGGGCGCCGGGCATGTGGCGCCGCCATCGCGGCACCCGGGTCCGTGGCCGGGGATGCGCGCGGCGGCGCGCGGGCCGGGAACCCGGCGGGCTGGCGGCGGAGGCCGGCCCGGGCGCTGGGTGTTGAGGCGGAGTTCAGCTCGCTCCGAGATCCGGTCACGGCCCGCGGCCGCGGGGCGCGCCCGGATCGACCAAAACTATAGCACCCCGCAGGGGCGTGAGGTAGGGCCGCGTGGCGGGGGCGCGGGCCGGCCCTCAGCCCCAACGCCCGAGGTCGTCACGCAAGGTGGTGGCGGTCATGCCGGCGTGGGGCTGACTCGCCGCTTCGGGCGTCTCGTAGAGCGCCACGGTCTGGTAGACGCGGGGATCGGGCGGGTTATACAGGTAATGGGGCTGCCCCGACAGATAGGGATCGGGCATGGCCTGCACCGCGGCAATGTCGCCGCCCGGGAGGAGGACGGTGCGGCTGGAACAGTGAAAATTGACCGGATAACCCTTGTCCGCGAGGCGCAGGGCGGCGAGATAGGGCTGCAGGACATACTCGCCGGTGCCGATGAGGGCGACCGCCGGCAGTTCCTGCCCCGCGGGCCCGGGTCCGCCGGCGACCAGGCGCAGGGCATTCAGCGGGGGCGCCAGGGGCAGCTGCAGCCCGCGCCGGCCCAGATGATCCGCGGCCAGCGGCGCCGGCCGGGGCGTGACCGGCGACGGGGCGGGGGGCGCCGGCGGCGCGCTGACCGGGTGCGGCTGATACGCCACGGTACCCTCCAGCAGGCTGCACCAGGTGAGCTGGGGCGGGCGGCGCGTCCGCCGTCCCCAGGCGTCCTGGACCCGTTGGGTGACGACCTGGCGGGCGGCATGGTCCAGCCAGTTGGTGAGGCTGAGCAGGATGATGCGTTCGGCGTCCAGGGGCAGCGCGCCGAGCCGCTCCGCCAGGTGGCAGAGCGGGTGCTCCGGGGTCAGGTGCTCGTCCGCCAGCACCAGGGTCCGGGCGTGAAAGAACGGCTCCTCGAACAGGCTCAGGGGGCGGTGAAGGTACTGTGCCGCCCCGGGCGCGCCGAGGTCCAGCAGCGGCTTGTCAGCAGCCGGCCGCGTGGTGGTGTGCTGGAAATACAGATCGTCCCGGTGTTGGGTCTGCGCCAGGGTGTTGGCCACCCCCCCCGCGAGCAGCGCACCGGCTTCGGCCAGCCCGAGGGCCCAGACGGGGCCGGGCAGTCCCTGGTGCGCGGGCCGCGCCAGCAAGCTGGCGCACAGGCGCATAAAGATGTGGCGCATCACGAGCGGGCGCGTCGGCCAATGACGACCGGTGACCTTGGCAATGAAGGCGTAGGGTTGCGGCGGCTCCGCCGCGGGCGCGATGCCCAACAGATTACCCAGCGCCAGCGTTTCCGCGGTCACCGCACAGGTGATCCGTCCGGACGGGAGGGCAAATACCACCTCAGACACGCGGCGTTCTCCTGCGGACGGGCGGGCGCGCCACGGTCATGCCGTGGTCAAGTTCCGGACCGGAATAGGCATAAAACGCCTGGCGCTTCGTCACCGGCGACAGCATGGTCTGGACGGTTTTCTCCCTGCGTTACCCGGTGGAAAAAGGACCGGGACTGAACGCATAAAATCCCCCGTTTCCGCTGATTATGCAAGTCAGGGAGGGCCGTGGTCTGCGGGGGGCGGCAAGCCCCGGACTCCGCGCGCGTTCCGTGGATAACGTCAAGTATTATCGGAAGATTCACTCCGGCGCCGTGCGCGGAAACGGCCGCGTGTCCGGCGGCGGGTCAGAATTGGTCATGACGATATCTGACCACGTAACCGCTTGTTTTAGCGCCGAGATTCGCTGTAGCATTGTGGCATTGATTACCTGCGGTTCCGGTCGTGATGAGCCTTCTTCCAGGTGCATGTTCGCCACGGCATTCCGGCGTGTATGCCGCTGTTCCTTTGGGAATTCGGCACGCGTTACCAGGGCGGAAGGTGGCCTTTTTCGTCAGGTAAGCGGTGCCTTCTTTTTGCATTGAGTGCCGCGCACGTCGCGGCCTATCTGGAGACAGCGATGGTGACGGAGAGTGAGCAGTCGCCGGCGGCGGGCGACGTCACGAGCGGGGAAGCCAGCCTACAGGCCAGCATTGCAGTGGGTCAGCAACGCCTGCTGGAGCAACAACGCCAGCTGGTGGCACTGCAGAATCAGCACAAAGCGGCGTTGATCGGCGAATTGCGGACGCGGATTCGGCAAAGTCCCTACGACTACGTCGGCGTTCTCGAAGCGCTGCTGCCGAGCGGCTGGTTTCTCTCCCGACGCAAAGGCAAGTTGTATGAACGGCGGCGGGAGCCGCGCTGGCGGGTAAAAGGTCACCCCAGCTGCACCTATACCCAGGGGCGCTTTTCCCGGGAACTGCAGGAACACATGCGAGCCGCCGGTCTGGATCCAGCCGCGCGCGCGGATCGGCATTTCTTTGTCGCCAATCACATGGAGCGGATCTGAGCGCCCGGCGCCCGGGCGTGGACCCGCGGCGCCTGACCACACCCGGACCGCGCCCGGGCGCGGCCGCCGGGACGAGGGCGGGGGGCGGTCGCGCGCCCGCGCCTGAGCTGCTGACACGGGGGAGAGCCGCTATGACCACCGCACTTGTGCCCCGCCCTGACGGGCACGCCACGCCCCCGCCGCCGGCGACGAGCGGGGTCTTGAAGATCCCGCTGGGCGAGGACCCCGACGTCGCGCGCTTCGCGGATTATCTGCACTACTCCGAGCAGTATCGCCATATCATCGGCCGGGCCTTGGCCAAGCAGGCGCCCACGTTGTGGCCCGACCCGCTCCCGGACGAGCGGACCTTTTACACCCGGCTGCTGGCGCTGGTGTCGGTTCCCGCGCAGGCGGCGATCTATCGCCAGGTCATGGAGCGGGCGATTGCGCGGCGCAAGCCCCACTGGCGCGAGGTGGTCGCCGCCCCCCTGCGGTTTATCGCCCAGGAGGCGGCGGGGACCCCCGGGGCGGACGACGACCACGTCGCCGTCCCCCGGGCCGGCAGCAACCCGGCGGTGACGGCCGCGGCGCTCCAGGACGGGGAGCCTACCGCGCGGCGGCTGTTCGCGACCTGGCGGGCGCCGCCGAACCCGGCGGCGTGGCGCCAGCAAGTGGCGGTCGTGCAAGCCGCCGCCGCCGCGTGCCTGGACGCCGAGAGCGACGGAGCGCGGCTGCGGGCGCTCCAGGAGGCCGTGGCGGGTCTGGCAGCGCTGCATGACCCCGGTCCGACGCGGCGGCGCACCCTGAGCGAAGGGCTGATATCCCAGCTGTACACCAGCCTCCGCTGGTTGTCCCAGCAAGCGCCGCTGCCCGGACTCGACGCGCCGCCGCAGGTACGGGCGCTGGCGGATGAGCTCGCGGCCCGCTGCCAGGCACCGGCCGGGCTGTGGTGCCGGACCTTGTCCGCCGGCGAGCTGGAGCATTGGTTCCTCGCCCTGACGCAGGCCATGGTGATCTTATGCGCCCACGCGGAGGAGGTCGCCCCGACGTATGTCGCCGCGTCCGGACCCCATGCCTCACCGGACGAGATGCTGGCGCGCGCCCAAGCCTGGCGCACGGCTCTGGAGCGGTACGCGGGCACCTTACAGACGTTGGTGACCATCAGCGAGGCGTGCTGCGCGACCCTGCAGCGTCCGCCGCGGGCGCCAAAGGCCTGGCGTCTCCCGCCACGGACCCTGGGCTTGGCGGCCGAGGCCGCGCCCCCGGCGCGTCCCGCGGACCCACCGCCGCCGGAACCCCCGGCACCGGAACCCCCGGCACCAGAAACCCCGGCATCGGAACCCCCGGCACCAGAACCCCCGGCATCGGAAACGCCGCCGACCCCACGGCGGCGGGCGCGGGCGGGCACGGACACCCTGCCCGCCCCCGTGCCCGCGCCGGCCCCCGCCGCCGGCCCCCCCGCGCCGGACACCCCGGGCGCCGCCCCGCGGCCGCGGCGGGGCCCGCCCCGGCCGTTCGCCGTGCCGGAGGTCGACGCCCCGGATGTGCGCCTGGCGGCGCTGCTGGCGGCGAGCCGCCCGGACGCGCCCTTGTCGCCGGCGGTGGGCCTTGCGGGGGTCACGGCCCTGGTACGCGATGATCGCCTGGCGCTCGCCTATTGCCTGGCGATGTCCCTGGAGCGGCGGGGTCTGTCCCTGGTGCCGGCGTTCGCCCCCCCCGCCCTGCGCGCCCTGGCGTGCGCCCGCCTCCTGCGCACGCCCCAGGATGAGGTGGTGGCGCCGCTCCAGTCCGCCCTGGCGCAGCTGCATCAGACCTTCGATCAGACCGCCCCCCGCCATCAGACCGCCCCCCGGCCCTGGCAGCGCGCCTTCACCCTGGTCTGCCTGGCCGCGACGCTGCGCCCGGCCCTCATCGCCCCCCAGGTCACCGGCGCCTGGCCGCTGCTGCAACGACTGGATCTCGATATTCCCCGCCTGGAGGCCGTGCGGCAGGCGCTGAGCCAGGCGAGCGCCGCGGGGGCGCCGCTGGACGCGCCCACGCTCAAGGCCGCGCCCGCCACCCGGCCGGCGGATCTGGACGGCGCGCAGATCCGGCAGGCGGCGCAGGACTGGTGGGCGGGGGCCCGCTACCGGAAGCTGCGCTTTGCCGCCGCCACCAAGGTGTGGGACGCCTGGTTGAAACCGACCGGCCTGGTGGGACGCCTGCTGGACGCGGTCGTGGCGGATCGCGAGGAGCTGCTGGACGAGGTGCAGGCGACGGTGGCGCGCTTGCGGGAGGAGAAAGCGGTCGCGGCCGCGCTGGACGAGGCCGACCGCCAGCGCCGGGACACCGCCCAGACCAATCCGATTGTCGGCCCGGCGGTGGCGGACGTGGCGCGCCAGGTGCGCCACGCCCTGGAGGTGGTCGCCCCCTGGGTGACCTGGCGGCGGCGGCTGGCGCAGGCGGACCCGGCGGAGCAGGCGGCCCAGCGGCGCCAGCAGGGGTATGCGGAGCTGCGCGCGGGCCTGGCCAGCGCCCGGGCGGAGGTGCGCCAGCAGGGCGAGCAGGCGGCCTCCCTGCCGCTCCACGCCGCCCTGGCGACGCTGGGGGCCGCGTTGGCCGACCTCGAGCAGCTGCTCGACCCCGCCGTGCCCCTGCCGCCG
>CALMNY010000119.1 GCA_937872125.1 uncultured Candidatus Competibacteraceae bacterium
TAGCAGCGAACGCGCCCAGGCGGCAAGAGTTCGGATATGGTCCGGTGTAGTGCGGCAACAGCCCCCGATTAACCGGGCGCCGCTGGCGTACCAGTGCCGGGCTTCGGTCGCAAACGCTTCGGCGTCCGAAACGCCGCTCCAGACCCGCTGAACGGGATCATACGTTTCGCCGGAGTTCGGATAGACCACGATGGGCTTGCTGGTCACCGCGCGGGCGGCGGCAATCAGATCTGGCAGATAACGCGGCGCCGTGCAGTTCACCCCGATGGCCACAGCTTGGGGCTGATCGTTCAGCCATGCCGCACACTCAGCCAGGGGCTCGCCATGCCAGAGGTGGACTGCATCCCGGGCGCTGAAGCTGACCCAGGCGCTGGCGGTCGGAAACTCGGCCAGCAACCGCACCAGGGCGCGGGCCTCGATAAAACAGGGAATCGTCTCGCACGCCAGCAAATCGGCGCCTGCTTCGAGCAGCGCCGCCAGCCGTGGGCGATGAAAATCCATCAGTTCGACCTCGGTCAAACCATAGTCGCCCCGATACTCCGAGCCGTCCGCCAGAAATGCGCCGTAGGGTCCCACTGAGGCCGCCACCAGTGGCCGGGGCCGACCGAGCCGGTGAGCCGGCTCTTGCCAGAACGCATCACGAGCCGCTAACGCCAGTTGGACTGAACGGCGGATGAGTTCAAGCGACTCTGCTCGACTCAAACCCCGCCGCATAAAACCCTCCAGCGAAGCCTGATAGCTGGCGGTAGTAGCGCAATCGGCGCCGGCCGCAAAGTAGTCGTAATGGACGTGTTGAATCAGCGCCGGCGCTTCGATCAGTACTTTGGCGGACCAGAGCGGGTCACGCAGATCGCAGCCCCGGCGCTCCAGTTCAGTCGCCAGAGCGCCATCCAGCACCAGGACCGGGTATTGAGCAAGCAGTGAAGTCAACGGGTTCATCGAGCAGCTCCAGTTCGGCTTGAGGATGGACGACATACCGGCCCTACAGGCCTCCCCTTCCCTTCTCGCGGCAAGCAGTTCGGGGAGATGCGAATGCTGATGATCTCCGAATCAGGAGCCTGGTTTGGCAACGTTCGTGCTGACGCCCCGCTTTTGCAGGGTATCGGCCACAATCCGCGTTGCGGATTCCGAATCGCCCGCTGCGGCCAGATTGCGCGCCAAATACAGCATGGCACTGGCGTAAATGTCCGGATTCTCCAACGCCATGATCTGGCTCAGGACCGCCGTGAACTCGGCCCGGGCCGACACGAGGTCGCCTTTGGCAGCAAGGTTGCGAGCGATGGCGCTGCGGGCATCGGCGCGGTAATGATTAAATGCGGAAGGAAGCGTCGTCCGGACCGATTCATCGGCGATCTGATTCAGCAGGTTACGGGCGACTGTAGTGTCGCCGGCCTCGGCATGATCTCTGGCGATGACGCCCAGGGTAGTCAGCCGACTTTGGGCATCGGTCAGGGCGGCAGCGGCGGTTTTGGCCTGGGTGAACAGGTCCTCAGCCTGCTTAAAGCGGCCCGCGCCGGCGAGATTGCGGGCGATGGCGCTCAGGGCGATGGCCCGGCTGATGGGGTCTTTAACCGTGCGGGTGTTTTCCAGCGCCCGGTTGAAGTAGTTGCTGGCGGTGGCGACGTCGGCATCCTGCAGAGTGAGGGCGATATGGGCGAAGGCCTGGATACGCTCACCGGGCGTCGTAATGGCGTTGGCCAGGTTCATCGTGCGATACCATTGGGCCTGGGCGTCGGCGACTGCCTGGCGCTGATGCTGCTGGCGGGCGATAGTGGCCCGGATTTCAACCTGGTTGCGATTGAAGGCGTCCAGGATCATGTCAGACTGGTTGCGATCGGCGTTCAGCAATTCAGTGGCGCGCAGGAGTGTCTGATCCGCGGCGCTCAAATCGCCGGTTTCGGCCTGATAGCGAGCCAAACTGGTCAGGAGTTGCAAGTTGCTGGTATTGGCTGGTGCTACGCGCGTCTTGGCGGTGGCCGAAGTGGGCGAAGCCAGAGCCACCTTGTCGAAACTGATCAACGCTGTAGGCGTAGCGGCATCCGGCGCTGGTCCCAGGGGCGCACCCGGTTTGGCAGTGCTGGGCACAGCAGTGGCCGAAGCCGTCGCCACGGTGGACGGTTTGGCCTCGGGGGCTGGTGTGGTAGCTGTGGCCGCCTTCGCCACGGTAGACGGTTTGGCGTCGGGGGGTGCGGTGGCCGCCGTCGCCACGGTGGATGGCTTGGCGCCGGGGAGTGTAGGAGCGGTGGCGCCCGTCGCTGGCGCTGTGGGCTTACTGGTATTTCCGGTCAGCGCGGTCGTGGTTTGAGTAGAAGCGAGACTGGTAGACGCCGCGCTGGTCGCAGCGCCGGCAGTGGCGGTGGTAGCGACTGAACCGGTGCTGGCAGCGACAGTGCTCGTGGTGACGGCCGTGGTGGTAGAGGTTGAACCGACGCCGCCGGCGGTGGGTTTGGCGGCACTGGCAACCATGCTGGGATCTTGCGGCGTGACGGGGGCGCCAGGCGACGGCGCGCCGGCGGTCGAGGTGGGAGGGGATGTGGCGCTACCTGGGGCGCCTTGTACGATTTGCGAACCTGCTCCCTCAACTTTGACTACGGTGTTGGGAGTAGCGATGTTGATCTGGATTCCGGAGCCACGTTTGGCATCGGCGGTGGCGGTGGTGGATTGATCAGCTCCCAGTTTCCAGACCAGCAAGCCGATTCCAGCAGCGGCAAAAGTCATACTGGTCAGGACCGGCACCAAAATCCGTGGCTTTAGGAATGCCTTGAGTTTTTCCTTGGTGGTGATGCCCATTTCCTTCTCGACTTAGCGCCGGGCGCGCGCTTGCAGCTCTTCCTGCCGTTTCCGGGCGGCTTCCCGGGCTTCCTGAGCTTCGTTATAGGCCGTTTCTCTGTTGAGGCGGCGGCGCTCGAGTTCAAGGGCTTGCTTGAACTCGCTGACATGCTGGTAGTTGCGGCCAACCACGCCACACCGCTCACAGATGTCCGGCCCATTCGAGGCTTGAGGTTGTTTGTGGCCACAGGCGGGGCATTTGTAGGATTGCGAACCTTCTTCAGCCTCAATCGGCGCCAGCGTCAATTGCATCGGATCAATGCGGCAAACCAGGCCTTTATCAGTAAGTTTTTCCAGCAGTTGGTCCGCCTTGGCCTGCGGAAGATGTTCAGCGAGCATCACCGGTTGATTGCTAAGAATACGGTGAATGGTATTCTCAATTTCTGTAGGACTACCTTTGAGTAAGGCGCGCAGCCGTTCCTGGATGGTTTGTGGACTTTGGTTCGGCTGGATACCGGTGATGGTTAGCTTGAATGTGGGCTCCATGTGACTTTGCCTATATTTAAGTGACTGAATAGTCTAAATTCTGGCTGTTATTTTTTACATGTCAATAGATTAGGAATTTTTACTTTTTTCATATCCCGCTATCCTGCCAATGAAGCTCATGCACATTGCACAGCGGCGCCCCATTTAGTGAAAGGAGGATCATCATGAACTACTGGATAATCCTGGTCACGATTGCGACGCTGGTCAACGTGGCCGGCTGCGAATCGCGTGAGTGCCAACACGTGCGCAACTTCAAGGGTGAGGAAATCTGCCGCGAGGATATCGAACAACAGCAACAATCCAAACCTGCCGAGCCGGATTCGGACTGGCGCAATCACCGGGAACCCCGCAAAGAGGAATAAGGCGGGCCTCTTCATGATGATATGACGCCTATCGCTCCACACTCAACCGCTTCCTTCACCGACTGGCACTCGATGCCGGCTAAATCGCCACGGGTGAATGACTGCAATTATAATGCTTCTGAAACTGACCATTTTTCCGCCGTCCGAGGATCATCCCATGCCCCAAGCCAATCCCCTGCGCCTCCTGAACGCTGCCGGCCAGAGCGTCTGGTACGACAACATCCAGCGTTCCATGCTGACCTCCGGAATATTGGCGCGGCTGATCGCCGAGGATGATCTGCGCGGCATCACCTCCAACCCCACCATCTTTGAAAAGGCCATCGCCGGCAGCAGCGATTATGACGAAGCGTTGCGCCGCGAACTGCAACGTAATCCCCAACAGTCCAGTCGCGACCTTTTTTTCACCCTGGCTATCGAGGATATTCGCGCCGCCGCCGAAGCGCTGCGTCCGACCTACGACGCGAGCGACGGCGTGGATGGCATGGTCAGCCTGGAAGTGTCGCCCGATCTGGCCCACGACGTAGACGGCACGGTGCGGGAAGCGCGCGAACTGTTCGCCCGGCTGGGACTGCCGAATGGGATGATCAAGGTGCCGGGCACGGTTCCCGGCCTGCACGCGGTCGAGCGGCTGATCGCCGAGGGCATTAACGTCAACGTCACCCTGCTGTTCTCGGTAGAACGCTACGTCTCGGTAGCCGAAGCATATCTGCGTGGGCTGGAGCGCCGCCGCGCTCAGGGTCTGCCGCTGGAGCGCATCGCCTCGGTGGCCAGCTTCTTCGTCAGCCGGCTGGATACCGCGCTCGATCCGGTGCTGGCCGAGCGGCAGCCGGAGTTGCAGGGCCGGATCGCCAACGCCAACGCCAAGCTGGCCTATCAGGAATACCTGGAAATCGTCGGCGGCGCGCATTTCGCCGCCCTGCGCGCGGCTGGAGCGCGACCGCAACGGCTGCTGTGGGCGAGCACCAGCACCAAGAATCCGGCCTATCCCGACCTGCTGTACGTGGACAACCTCATCGGCCCCGACACCGTCAACACCATGCCGCCGGCCACCTACGCCGCTTTCCGCGATCATGGGTCGGTCGCGCAAACCCTGGATCAGGACGTGGACGAGGCGCTGGCGCACCTGGCGGCGCTGCCGGAACTGGGCATTGACCTGAGCGCCGTCACTGACCAGTTGGAAATCGACGGGGTCAACGCCTTCATCCAGTCCTTCGAAAATTTGCTGGCCGCCATCGAAGCAAAGGCCAAAACCCTGAATGTCTAACTCCCCGAAATCACGTCCATGCCTTCCGTGTTTTCCGTGGATAACAAATCCCGCCCCCCGACCCTGAACAGACCGCCCA
>CALMNY010000120.1 GCA_937872125.1 uncultured Candidatus Competibacteraceae bacterium
GGGCTGCCATGACCGGTTTGGCCACTGGCCGGGCTGCCATGACCGGTTTGGCCACTGGCCGGGCTGCCATGACCGGTTTGGCCACCACCGGCGTCGCTACCGGCCGGGCCGCCACCATCGGTTTAGCCGCCGGTAATGCAACCGGTCTGACCGTGGCATTAGCCTTGACGATCCTCTGAGTATCCGCCGCAACCGCCGGCTTGGCGGGCAGTGGCGATTCAACAACGACTGGCTCGGGTTCCCGTTGCCACTCCAGCTTCGGAGTCTCGGCCTCCACACGCGGCGATGGCCGTGTCATCGCGATGCGCGTAACTGGAGCTGGACGAACCATGGGTGGCTCATCGCTCTCTTCCTCGTCCGGCGATACGACCGGCTCACGCTGAACCAGAACCGGCAGCGGTTCCACGGGGACAGGTGGCGGGGATACCACGCCATAATGGGCAAAGCCATAATCGAGCAGCGCGCGCGCGTCGCGCCACAAGGCGCCGCTGGTGGGGCTGTTGAGAATAGCCACGATCAGACGGACTCCACCGCGATCTACCTCGCCGACGAAACAACGCCGGGCCTTAAGGGTAAAACCAGTCTTGCCGCCGAGCGTTCCTTCATAGGAGCTCAACAGTCGGTTATGGTTGACCACCGGCACCATGCGCCAGTCACCGTACAGGCCCTGACTCTTCTCGATCCGCAAGGCGGCATTGCGCGTTCTCACGATGTCGGCAAACATCGGATGATTCATCGCCTGCCGGAAAATCAACGCCAAATCGTAGGCGGTCGAATAATGGTCGTCGTTGGGCAAGCCGTGGGGGTTCATGAAATGGCTGTTGCGCGCGCCGATTTGCCAGGCTTTGGTATTCATCAGCTCGGCGAATCCGTAAATGGAGCCGCCCGCTGCTTCAGCCAAAGTTTCGGCGGCGTCATTGCCTGATTTCAGCATTAACCCGTACAGCAGGTCCTGGGCCAGAGCGGCTTCGCCGGCCCGCAGGCCAATACGGCTCGGCGGCGCGCTGGCCGCCTGGGGGCTGACCAGTACCCGGGCATTGAGGTCAAGGCGTTCCAATACCAGCAGCGCGGTCAACACCTTGGTCGTACTGGCGGGCGGCAGCCGCAAATGCGGTTCCTTGGCGAACAGGACTTCACCCGTCGCCGGGTTCATGAGCACCGCAGAAAGGGCAGCGACCTCCGGTTGGGCGGACATCCCCCAACTGTCCTGCCCCAGCGCCGGTCCCGTCATGATCCCCAGCATCAGAACCAGTATCCCGGGATAACCCCCCCCATTACGGAACGCATTAAAAAATATCTTGAAAAACATTTAGTTGACCTCATCGCCATTTTGGATTCGGATTGACCGCCCCTGCCTGTGGCGGTAGCAATCGGGTCGCTGGGTTCACGTCGAACGCATATTTATTTATTTTGGGTCAAAATAGGCCGGCCGGCTAGGGTATAGCGTACAAGAAAGTTGCCGAACTTGTTCATCGGCCAGCCGGAAGGCCAAGCAGGTGACGCCTGCACCTGCATCACGGCTCTTCGATCCGGTCATGCCGCGTGAACAGGAGATCCCAGGACCGATGCCCCAGGCGCCAGCCGCGCTGCTCAAACCTGGTCGGCGGCCGATAGGTGGGACGCGGCGCAAAGCCCTTCCCGACGGCCTGATTTATCAACGCAGGGGTCGCATTCAACAGATTCAGCATCGAATGGGCGTAGTCTTCGCAATCGGTGGCGATATGTAATTGTCCCTCGGCCTTGAGTTTTTGAACCAGTAGTGCGATGAAGGGCGGTTGAATCAGGCGGCGTTTGTGATGCCGCGCCTTGGGCCAGGGATCAGGAAAGAAAATCTGCACGCGGTCCAGGCAGTCGTCCGGGACCTGCCGCTCCAACACCTCCACAGCATCGGCGCACATAACGCGCAGATTGGTGAGCGCCAGTGTCTCGGCGCGCAGGAGCAAATGCCCAATACCCGGACGATGCACTTCGAGTCCCAGATAATTCACCGCCGGATCGGCGCTGGCCATGGCCGCCAGCGATTCACCATCGCCAAACCCGATTTCCAAGACCAGGGGCGCGTAGCGGCCAAAGAGAATTATCGGGTCAAGTGGGGCCTGAGTTTCAACGCCAAAATGCTGCCACAACACCGTTAATGCACGCCGCTGGGCTTGGGTCATGCGGCCTTCGCGGCGCACGAAACTGCGAATCCGGCGTGATGAATACTCATCGGTATCTGATTCCGATCCAAATCGGATTTCTGGCGGAGTTGGTTTGCCGGAGTTGGGAACCATGTCGCTTCACGATGATCGAGACAATGTTGTTTCAAGAGGAGTCAAAAATTGATTTCAGATAGACCCATGTAATTTCAACCATGGAAACAATTGCAGAAATAAAAAAAAATGTCTTACAATAATCTCGTGACTCCAAGCATGAACTTCCTATAACTCACAAAATGATGGTAACTATACAACCATGAATGACATTAACGACCTGATCGAAGCTCTATCTATCGAGCAGCTCAAGGCGCTCATTGAAAAAGCCCAGGACTGCATTGAACAAAAAAAAGCCGGCGAAATTGAGGCCATCCGCGAGCAGTGGATCGAGATGGCCAAACGGGTTGATATGGAGCCGGAAGAGCTTCTCAACTATGCCAGCCGCAAGCGGAGACCCGGCAAGCCCAAATACCGTAATCCCAATGATCCCGAAAAGACCTGGACCGGTCGCGGCAAACCGCCACGCTGGTTGAAGGAAATGGAAGATCCCGAGAGCTGCCGCATCCCGGAGTAATCCCGAGTTCCATCCGAGCAAGGCCGCCCTGATCCGGCGGTCCTTAACTCTTGCAACACCCCTACTTTATCGCTAACATCTGGATTGCGCCAGCTTGCCGGGCTTCAGGTGATGGCGTGCGGAATCCCCGGCGGGTGTAGTTCAATGGTAGAACTTCAGCTTCCCAAGCTGATAGCGTGGGTTCGATTCCCATCACCCGCTCCAAAATACCAGGGTTGCGTCACATGCGGCGTAGCCCTTTTTTGTGGCCGCTATCTTTGCGATGCGTCCTCTATCGCTACACCATCTCGGCCCTACTTCAAACATTGCAACGAGGAATCCCCGCCATGATTCACGTCGCCATCGCCGGCGCGGCTGGCCGTATGGGCCGCCATCTGCTCGAAGCCTGCCATCTGGTCGAGGGGATGCGCTGCGCCGTGGCCTCGGAACATCCCGATCATCCCTTGCTCGGCGCCGACGCTGGCGAACTTGCAGGCCTCGGGCGACTGAACGTGCCCATCGCCGCCGATCTGGCGCCGCTGGTCGAGCGTTTCGACGTGCTGATTGACTTCACCCGGCCAGCGGCGACGCTCGCCCATCTGGCGCTGTGCCAGAAGGCTGGCAAGGCCATGGTCATCGGCACCACCGGCTTCTCCACCGAGCAGAAAACCGCCATCGCCCGCGCCGCCGAGACCATTCCCATCGTCTTCGCGCCGAACATGAGCGTCGGCGTCAATCTCTGCTTCCGGCTGCTGGAATTGGCGGCGCAAGTGCTGGACGATGGTGTGGACATCGAAATCATCGAGGCCCACCACCGCCACAAGGTGGACGCGCCCTCTGGCACCGCGCTGGCCATGGGCCAGGTGATCGCCCAAACCCTGGGCCGCGATCTGGAGCAATGCGCCGTGTATGGCCGCAAGGGCGTGACCGGCGAGCGTGACCGCACCACCATTGGCTTTGCCACGGTGCGGGCGGGCGATATCGTCGGCGAGCACACGGTACTATTCGCCGATGTGGGCGAGCGCCTCGAAATTACCCATCGCGCCTCCAGCCGGATGACCTTCGCCAAGGGCGCAGTACGCGCCGCCCTGTGGCTGGCTGGGCGCGGACCTGGCCTGTTCGACATGCGTGACGTGCTCGGTCTGCGCTGAACCGCCCTGCTGCGACCACCCGATACCTGGAGTGGCGCGGCGCGATTTGCTAGACTCCACGCCCGTCCAGGCTTATTTTTTTGCACCGCATCATGGGAGCGGCCTTTGCGCCGCTCTTTCGTTGCGCGTGTTCATTGTGGAGGCTTGCTTGAGGAAACCCGCGCTTCTGGCTCTGGAAGATGGCAGTCTGTTCCGGGGCGAATCCATCGGCGCTGAGGGTCACGCCCAAGGCGAAGTCGTGTTCAATACCTCGATCACGGGCTATCAGGAAATCCTGTCCGACCCGTCCTATTGCCAGCAGATCATCACCCTGACCTATCCGCATATCGGCAACGTTGGCGTCAACCGGGGCGACGAAGAAGCGACCCGCATTCACGCCAGCGGCCTGATAGTGCGCGATTGTCCGCGCCGCGCCAGCAACTGGCGCAGCCAGCAACCGCTGGACGATTATCTGCGCGAGCGCGGCGTGGTCGCCCTCGCCGGCATTGATACTCGCCGGTTGACCCGACTGCTGCGGGAAAAGGGCGCGCAAAATGGTTGCCTGATGGCGGGCGACGCACTCGATGTAGAACTGGCGCTGCGGCTGGCCCGTGAATTTCCCGGCCTGAAGGGTATGGACCTGGCTCGCGTGGTCAGCGTCTCCATTCCCTACACCTGGAATCAGGGAACCTGGCGGCGGGACGGCAACGGTTTTCCGACGGTGGGCGACGCCCGCTATCATGTGGTCGCCTACGATTACGGGATCAAGCGTAACATCCTGCGGATGCTGGCCGAACGCGGTTGCCGGCTGACTGTGGTTCCGGCGCAGACCCCGGCCCGCGAGGTCATGGCCCTGCAACCGGATGGCGTGTTCCTGTCCAACGGTCCCGGCGACCCCGAACCCTGCGATTACGCCATCGCCGCCATCCGCGAGTTGCTGGACATCGGCATGCCGCTGTTCGGCATCTGCCTGGGCCACCAGTTGCTGGGGCTGGCCAGCGGGGCGCGCACTGTAAAAATGAAATTCGGCCATCACGGCGGCAACCATCCGGTGCTGGACCTGGACCGCGGCCGGGTGATGATCAGCAGTCAGAACCACGGCTTCGCGGTGGATGAGGCGACACTGCCGGCGAACCTGCGCGCCACGCACCGCTCGCTGTTCGATGGCTCGCTGCAAGGCGTCGCCCGCACCGACCGACCCGCGTTCAGCTTCCAGGGTCATCCCGAAGCCAGCCCTGGCCCGCACGACGTCGCGCCGCTGTTCGACCGGTTTATCGCGCTGATGGAAACGCGCCTGTCCACGGAAGACACGGAAACCACGGAAAAAAGGCCCCGTTAACGTCCGCTTTCAGGATTGATATTGACGGGCGGCTGTCCACGGCCCACTGTTTACTGTCCACTCCTCCATTCCCCACGACCGAGCCATGCCCAAGCGCACCGATTTGAAAAGTATCCTGATCATCGGCGCCGGTCCCATCGTGATCGGTCAGGCCTGTGAGTTCGACTATTCGGGCGCGCAGGCCTGTAAAGCCCTGCGGGAAGAGGGTTACCGGGTCATCCTGGTGAACTCGAACCCGGCCACGATCATGACCGACCCCAACATGGCCGACGCCGTGTACATCGAGCCGATCCATTGGCGGACGGTTTCCCACATCATCGCCCGCGAACGTCCCGACGCGCTGCTGCCGACCATGGGCGGCCAGACTGCGCTGAACTGCGC
>CALMNY010000121.1 GCA_937872125.1 uncultured Candidatus Competibacteraceae bacterium
GGCCGACAAGGTTCTGGTGGATGTGGAAATCCGGCCGATTGAGCCGAAGAACGCCGCGCGTGAATCCAGGACGGACGCCCCATCCTCCGCTCCCGACCCGGAGTCGTCGCCGGAGCATGAGGAGACCGGTGAAGCGCCGCTGGCCATGACGGTGGTTTTGACTGTGATGGCGCCGCGTGGGCAGCCGTTCGCGGGGCCGCGCATCCAGGCAGTGGCCGACGAACTCAACTTTCGGTTGAATGCCGATGGCGTGTTCGAGCGGTTCCCGGACCGGGAAACGGCGGGCGACGCGCCGATTTTCGGCATGGCGCATCTGCGCAAGCCGGGGGCGTTCGACCCGCAAACTCTGGCGGATTTAACCACGCCGGGACTGCTGCTGTTCATGAGCCTGCCCGGACCACTGGAAGGGACGGAGGCGCTGGACCTGCTGGTGATCAGCGCCGATCATCTGGTGCGCAATCTGGGCGGAACCATTTGCGACGAGCGCCAGAATCGGCTGACCAATCCGATGCTGGTGCAGTTGCGCAATCAGGTCGCCGATCTGGAACGGCGCTGGCTCGGTCCGCTCGACTGAGCGCCGGGCACAGTGGCAATTTCAAATGAGGTACAGGCCCGCGCCGCCTGGCTGCGCGAGCAACTGCACGGGCATAGCTATCGCTATTACGTGCTGGACGACCCGGAGATTCCCGACGCCGAGTACGACCGGCTGTTTCGGGAACTTCAGGAGTTGGAAGCGGCGCACCCGGAACTGATCACTCTCGATTCCCCGACCCGGCGAGTGGGCGGCCAACCGCTGGAAGCGTTTACGCCGGTGCGGCATCGGATGCCGATGTTGTCTATCCGCACCGAAACCGACATTGGCCCCGGCGGCGCGCAGGCTTTTGACGCTCAGGTGCGGCGCGAGCTGGGTTTGAGCGCGGACGCGCCGCCGGTCGAATACGCCTGCGAGCTGAAATTCGATGGTTTGGCCCTCACCTTGCGCTATGAGCAGGGCGTCCTCGTTCAGGCCGCCACGCGCGGCGACGGCGAGACCGGCGAGGACGTTACCCGGAACGTGCGCACCATCAAGACGGCGCCGTTGCGCTTGCGGGGAGTCGCGCCCGCCGTGCTGGAAGTGCGCGGCGAGGCGTATATGAGCCGCCCGGATTTCGAGCGTTACAACGCCCGCCAGCGCGCCGCTGGGTTGCCCACGCTGGTCAATCCCCGCAATGGCGCCGCCGGCAGCATCCGGCAACTCGACCCGAATCTGGCCGCCAAGCGGCCGTTATCGTTCTTCGCCTACGGGCTGGGCGAAGTCCAGGGCTGGACTGTGCCCGCCACGCAGAGCGCCGTACTCGACGCCCTGGCCGCGCTGGGGCTGCCGGTATGCGGCGAGCGGGCGGTGGCGCAGGGCGCGGAGGGGCTGATCACGTTTCACCGCGCCATTGCGGCAAAACGCGAGGCACTGCCCTTTGACATTGATGGGGTGGTGTACAAGGTCAATCGCCTGGACTGGCAGCAGCAACTGGGTTTTCGCACCCGCGAGCCGCGTTGGGCGGTGGCGCATAAATTCCCCGCCCAGGAAGAGTTGACTGTGGTCGAGGCCATCGAGGTGCAGGTGGGGCGCACCGGCGCGATCACGCCGGTCGCGCGGCTCAAGCCGGTGTTCGTCGGTGGTGTCACCGTCACCAACGCCACGCTGCACAATGCTGGCGAAGTGGCGCGCAAGGACGTGCGGGTGGGCGATACCGTGATCGTGCGCCGGGCCGGCGATGTGATTCCCGAAGTGGTCGGGGTCGTGTTGGAACGTCGTCCGACGGGATCGCAACCGTTTGTCCTGCCGGCAACCTGCCCGGTGTGCGGTTCGCGGGTGGTACGGCCTGAAGGCGAAGCAGTCGCCCGCTGCATCGGCGGGTTGTACTGCCGCGCCCAGCTTCAGGAAGCGATTCGCCATTTCGCCTCGCGCCGGGCGCTGGACATCGAGGGGCTGGGCGACAAGCTGGTGGAGCAACTGGTAGGACGGGAACTGGTGCGCAATCCCGCCGATCTGTATGGTCTGGATGCGGCGACGCTGGCCGAGTTGGAACGGATGGGTTCAAGATCCGCCGCCAAGCGGGTCGAGGCGCTGGAACGTAGCAAGAATACGACGCTGGCGCGGTTCCTGTACGCACTGGGGATTCGTGAAGTGGGCGAAGCCACGGCGCTGACGCTGGCCGGACATTTCGGTGCGCTGGAGGCGCTCATGGGGGCAAATGAAGAGCGGCTGCAACAAGCGCCGGATGTGGGGCCCGTCGTTGCCGCTGCGATTCGCGCGTTCTTCCAGGAACCGCACAATCAGCAGGTCATCGCCCGGTTGCGCGCTGCGGGCGTGCATTGGCCGGAAACTGAAGTGCAGCGGGCCGCCGAGCAGCCGCTGGCGGGTAAAACCTTCGTATTGACGGGAACCCTGGAGTCCATGACCCGCGATCAGGCGGCGGATCGGTTGCGGGCGCTGGGCGCCAAAGTGAGCGGCAGCGTGTCGAAGAAAACCGATTACGTGGTGGCGGGCCGCGAGGCCGGGTCCAAGCTGGACAAGGCGCGGGAACTGGGCGTGACGGTGCTGGACGAGGCGGGATTGCAGGCGCTGCTGGAGCGATAACCTCTCCCCCGCGAGGGAGAGAGGTTAGGGGTAGAGAAATACTTAGGTCATTTCCTGGAAAGATTATACCGGTGGGGCCAGTAGGGACACGGCGGCGCCGTGTCCCTACAGAGGTCGGCCTTAATCTTGCTTCTTTTCTTCCTTGGCGGCTTCCGGGGCCTTGGCCGCTTCCGGCGCCGCGGCGGGCTTGGCCTCGCTGACCTGAATTTCCTTGACCTCGATCTTGGCGCCAGACTTCAGCTTTTCCAGATAGTCGCTGACCATCTTGCTTTGCAGCATCTGAGTGATTTGCGGCTTCAGTTCATCCAGGGACGGCGGGGTGGCGTCGCGGATATCGTCCAACAGAATGACGTGCCAGCCGACCGGGGTTTGCACCGGCTGTTCGCTGAACTTGCCCTTCTCCAGCTTGGCGACCGCTTCGGCGAACGGGGGCACCATCATGCTCGGCGTAAACCAGCCCAGATCGCCGCCTTTGTCGGCGGAGCTGTCGCTGGACTTGGCCTTGGCCAATTCAGCAAATTTGCTGCTGTCCTTTTTCAACTCGGCGATGATTTCCTTGGCCTTGTCCTCGGAGTCCACCAGGATGTGGCTGGCCTTGTATTCCTTGCCCTTCATCGCCGCGACGGCGGTGTCATATTCCTTCTTGATCGCCTCCTCACTCGGTGCATTCGCGCTCAGCATCCGACGGACCACGATGCCAGCCAGCAGGTTGCGCTGAGCCATTTCCAGTTGTTGCTTGACCTGCGGATCGTCGGCCAGCTTCTGCTTGCTGGCTTCCTGCACCAGCAGTTCTTCCATGACCAGTTGATCCACCAGCGATTTGCTGGCTTCTGCGGAATCCACCTTGGCCCGGCCACGTAGTTGCTTGGCGTATTGGTCAAACGCCGCCTTGGTGATGGCGGTACCGTTGACTACCGCAACCGGGTCAGGAACGGTGAAGGCGGCGGGCGCGGGCGTGGCGGCTGGAGCCTTGGTGGCGGCAGCCGGCGCAGGTGCGGGTTCGGCTTTCTTCTCTTCCGCCGCCAGCGCCAGGCCGGACAGCAGCAGGGTCGAGGACAGCGCCAGGAGCGGGAGGGTCAGTTTGCGATTTTTGAGCATGATCAGGATTCCAGAAAGGTAGGTGGGGTTACGGGTTTGCCAAAAAAGCTTCTTCCGGGGTCCACGCCCGAATGCTTAAGGCATGGATTTCCCGGTGCATCAGGTCCGCCACCGCCCCGTGAACGAGGCGATGGCGCTGAATCGGGGTTTGGCCGGCGAAGGCGGCGGAGACGATCTGGACGGTGAAATGGCCGCCGTCGCGCGCCCCGGCATGACCGGCGTGAGCGGCGCTGTCGTCCACGATCACCAGGCGTTCGGGTGCGAGCGCGGTGCGCAGCCGGTGTTCGATCAGGGCCGCCCGATCACTCATGCCGGCAAAACTTGGCGGAACGGGTAAACTTCGACCGCCGCGAACACGCCAGCGGTGGCGTAGGGATCAGCCTCGGCCCAGGCTTTGGCCTCTTCCAGTGACGGGAATTCGACCACCATCAGGCTGCCCTGGAACCCCGCCGGACCGGGATCGGGACTGTCAATGGCGGGCAGCGGCCCGGCCAGGATCAACCGGCCTTCGTTCAGCAGCGCGTTCAACCGTTCCAGGTGCGCAGGACGAACGGACAACCGCCGTTCCAGACTGTTCGGCGCGTCGCGGCCCAGGATGGCGTAGAGCATGATCAGGACTCCTTGGATGGATCGGCGTCTTCGGTCTTGAGGTGGCGGCTCATGTAGGCCGCCTGCGCCAGCACGAAAATCAGAGTCAGGCCCAGCAGGCCAAACAGCTTGAAATTGACCCAGGCGTTCTCGCTGAACGTGAACGCGACGTAGAGGTTGGCCGCGCCCATGACCAGAAAGAAGACCGCCCAGGCGAATGTGAGCTTGACCCAGACCGCGCCGGGAAGTTCCAATTGCTCGCCCATCATCCGTTCCAGCAGGGTCTTTTGGCCGATGAAGCGGCTGCCCAGGAACACGGCGGCGAACAGCCAGTTCACCACGGTCGGCTTCCATTTGACGAAGACCGGGTCGTGCAGCAGCAGGGTCGCGCCGCCCAGCACCAGCACCAGCGCGGCGGTGAACAGCGGGATTTTCTCGACCCGGCGCTGGCGCAGCCAGATCCAGCCGACCTGGGCCAGAGTCACGACGATCAACACCCCCGTAGCGACGTAAATGTCCGCCAGCTTGTAGGCGATGAAGAACAACAGAATGGGCAGGAAGTCGAACAACAGTTTCATGCCGGTAGCAGAGATTCCAGGGCAGATTGGAAAGACACGGCGGGCGGGAACGGGAAAAAGAAAGGCGGCCCCACGGTCGCCGTCTTGACCGGACCGCGCCAGACTGGCAAGTTGCCCGCCCGACCTGATCCGTAAACTTGAGAATAGTACAGGCTATGAGCCGCGTTTTACAAATTCATCCCGCCAATCCGCAACCCCGGCTGATCGCGCGGGCCGTTGAGCAACTGCGCGAGGGCGCAGTGATCGTCTATCCCACCGATTCCAGCTACGCGCTCGGTTGCCAGTTGGGCGACAAGGCGGCGGCGGAGCGCATCCGGCACATTCGCCAGACCGACCGCCACCATAATTTCACCCTGGTGTGCCGTGATCTGTCGGAGATCGCTACGTATGCCAAGGTGGACAACCAGCGGTTCCGACTGCTCAAGGCGACTACGCCGGGACCCTTCACCTTCATTCTGCAAGCGACCCATGAAGTGCCGCGCCGCTTGCAGCATCCCCGGCGCAAGACGATTGGTATTCGGATTCCCGACAACGCCATCGTTCGCGCGCTGCTGGCGGAACTGGGCGAACCGATCATGAGCTGCACCCTGATTCTGCCTGGCGACGACTGGCCGTTGTCCGATCCTGAAGAGATCGAGGAACGCTTGGCGCATGAGGTGGATTTGATGATTGATGGCGGCCCCGGTCAGCATGAACCCACAACCGTACTGGATCTGACCGGCGAGGCGCCGCAACTGATCCGCGAGGGGCTGGGCGACGCCAGCCCGTTTCTCTAGTCCACGCCCCAACAGGCTGCGTATAATCCCGCTATGCAAGAATTAAATGTAGTACAGCTCATTGTGGTGATGGCGCTGCCGTTGCTGCTGGCGATTACGTTGCACGAGGTCGCGCACGGCTGGGTGGCGCTGCGTTGCGGCGACACTACGGCCCAGGCGCAGGGTCGGCTCAGTCTCAACCCGCTGCGGCACATTGATCCCGTTGGCACGGTGCTGGTGCCGGCCTTGTTGGCGGTGTTTGGCGGCTTTATCTTCGGCTGGGCCAAGCCGGTGCCGGTCAATTTTCACCGGCTGCGCCAGCCCAAGCGCGACATGGCGCTGGTGGCGCTGGCCGGGCCGGGCGCCAATCTGATCATGGCGCTGGGCTGGGCGCTGGCGGCATGGCTGGGTTATCAGGCCCAGACCACCTTGACGTGGCTGGGTGAGCCGCTGCTGGCGATGGGCGTGGTCGGCGTGAATGTCAACGTCATGCTGGGTGTGCTCAACCTGGTGCCGATTCCGCCGCTGGATGGTTCGCGGGTGCTGGCGGGAGTTTTGCCTAACCGTTATGGCGAGGCCATGGCGCGGCTGGAACCCTATGGCCTGATCATTCTGGTGCTGCTGTTGGCCAGTGGTCTGCTGAATCTGATGCCCGTCGTGAACAGTATCCGTCACCTGATCCTGTCGCTGTTTTTCTAATCCCGGATTTTCCCAATCCTGAACTATAAAGCATTGATTCATAATGGAAATAACCCTTACCGGCATCACCACCACCGGCACGCCGCATCTGGGCAACTACGTCGGCGCGATTCTGCCCGCCATCGAAGCCAGCCATCGCCATGACGTGCAATCGTTCTATTTTCTGGCGGATTATCACGCCCTGGTTAAATGCCAGGACCCCGCGCTGGTGCATCGCTCGCGGCTGGAAGTCGCAGCGACCTGGCTGGCGCTGGGGCTGGATGTCGAGAATGTCATTTTCTACGCGCAGACCGACATCCCGGAAATTCTGGAGCTGACCTGGATGCTGACCTGCGTCACCGCCAAGGGGCTGATGAATCGCGCCCACGCTTATAAGGCGGCGGTCGCCGAGAACGTGGCCGATCCCGACAAGGACCCGGACAAGGGCGTAACCATGGGGCTGTTCTGCTACCCGATCCTGATGGCGGCGGACATTCTGATGTTCAAGGCCACCAAGGTGCCGGTCGGCAAGGATCAGGTTCAACATCTGGAGATGGCCCGCGACATCGCCACCCGGTTCAATTATTTCTACGGCGAGCATTTCGTGCTGCCCGAGGCGGTGGTGGACGAGAGGGCGGCGGTGCTGGTCGGGCTGGACGGGCGCAAAATGAGCAAGAGCTATGGCAACACCATTCCGCTGTTCGAGCCGGAAAAGGCGCTGCGCAAGCTGATCATGCGCATTAAGACCAACTCGCTGCCGCCGGAAGCGCCCAAGGACCCGGAGACTTGCACGCTGTTTCAGATTTATCAGGCGTTCGCCACCGTCGAGGAAGCGGCGGTCATCCGCGACCGCTACGCCCAGGGCATCGGCTGGGGTGAAATGAAGCAGATTTTGTTCGAGTACCTGAACGCCCGGCTGAGCGAGCCGCGCCAGCGTTACCACGAACTGCTGGCCAAGCCGGCCTACGTCGAGCAGGTGCTGAAGCAGGGCGCGGCGCGGGCGCGCGAATACAGCGTCCCGTTTCTGGCGGAACTGCGGCGGGCGGTGGGGATTCGGCCGCTGGAAAAGTAGGCGGCAAAGGCAGAAGAATAGCTGGAGCGGTAACCCGAGTTTTTTCTGGAGAATAAGCGATGCCCAAGCTGAGTGATTCACAACTGGCGGCGAACGTCCAGGTGCAAACGCGCGAAGCAGTGCGCAAGCGCCACCAAGCCATGGGAAATGTGACTCTGAGCGTGTGGGTGTCCGCTAAAGCCAAGGCAAAAGCCGAAGCCCTGGCGCATGAGAAAGGGGTTTCTCTCAGCGAAGTAGTTAATCTGGCGCTGGATCGGTTGGACAGCGCCGAGGTGGATGCCACCGCACACCTGATGAGCTCTCCGGCAAACGCTGAACGCCTCATGCGGGCCATTGATGACCACCGCGCGGGACGAAATATGCAGGAACGGAAATTGTTAGCCGATGATGATTAGGTTTCACCCTAAAGCATGGGAAGATTACCTGTATTGGCAACAAACAGACCGGACAACCCTGCGGAAGATCAACCGTCTGATTCAGGATATCCAGCGTACTCCATTCACCGGACTGGGCAAGCCAGAGCCTTTGCGCTATCAGTGGAATGGTTACTGGTCGCGGCGAATCACCGATGAACACCGGCTGGTTTATTTTGTGGATGAGACCACGGTAGATATCCTGCAATGCCGCTTCCACTATGACGATCGCTAGGATCTGTTATTTGCGCCATGGTGGGCTAATATGAATGCTCCTGCTGACCCGCCGCCGCTCGCCAAAGTGGGCGGCGAACCCTACACCCAGTTGCCGCAGGACCTCTACATTCCCCCGGATGCGCTGGAAGTCTTTCTGGAAGCGTTCGAGGGGCCGCTGGATTTATTGCTGTATCTGATCAAGCGGCAAAATCTGAACATCCTCGATATTCCCATCGCCGAGGTTACCCGACAGTACATGGAGTATCTGGCGCTGATGCAGGAACTGCGGCTGGAACTGGCGGCAGAGTATCTGGTGATGGCGGCCTGGCTGGCGGAGATCAAGTCGCGGCTGCTGTTGCCGCGCCCAGCCGCTATTGAGGCGGACGAGGACGATCCGCGCGCCGAACTGGTGCGGCGGTTGCAGGAATACGAGCGGTTCCAGCAGGCGGCGCGGGCGCTGGACGCGCTGCCCCGGCTGGAACGCGATTTTTTCCCCGCCAGCGCCGAGCTGGCTCAGCGGGAAATACACCGAACACCGCCGCCAGTCAGTCTGACTGAGTTGCTGTCTGCTTTGCGCGAAGCTCTGGCCCGCGCCGAACTGTTCGGCCGTCATCAGGTCCGGCGCGAGGCGCTGTCGGTGCGCGAGCGGATGAGCCAGGTGCTGGAACGGCTGGATGCGCTGCGCTTCACGCCTTTCAGCGCGCTGTTCCGACCGGAGGAGGGGCGGATGGGCGTAGTGGTCACCTTTCTGGCGGTGCTGGAACTCTTGCGCGAGGCGTTGCTGGAACTGGTCCAGGCCGAACCGTTCGCGCCGATCCACGTCCGGCGGCGGGGTTGAAGTGCCGCCATGCCGGAATTGAAAACCATTGTGGAAGCTTTGCTGCTGGCCGCCGGCGAACCGTTGGCGCTGGAGCGGTTGCTGGCCGCGTTCCCGGAGGCGGAACAGCCCGAACGGGAGGCCGTGCGCGCGGCCCTGGCGGAATTGGCCGCCGATTACGCCGGGCGCGGGGTGGAACTGGTCGAGGTCGCCAGCGGCTTCCGTCTGCAAGTGCCCCAGGCGTTCGCGCCCTGGGTGTCAAGGTTGTGGGAGGAGCGGAGCGCCAGCTATTCCCGCGCGCTACTGGAAACGCTGGCGCTGATCGCCTATCGCCAGCCGGTGACCCGGGGCGAAATCGAGGCGGTGCGCGGGGTCAGCGTCAGTTCCAGCATCATGAAAACCTTGCAGGAACGCGGCTGGATCAAGGTGATCGGCCACCGCGAAGTGCCGGGCCGCCCCGCGTTGTACGCTACCAGCCGCGCCTTTCTGGATTATTTCAACCTCAAGAGTCTGAGCGAGTTGCCGCCGCTGGCGACGCCGCGCGATCTGGACGCCATCGGCGCTGAACTGGAGCGCCGCGCCGTCGTCCCGCCCGAAGATTCCACTACCCCCCCGGAGCCGCCCCATGGCTGAACGGTTGCAGAAATTTCTGGCCCGGATGGGCCTCGGCTCCCGGCGCCAGATCGAAGACTGGATTCGTCAGGGCCGGATCACGGTAAACGGCGCAGTGGCGCAACTGGGCCACCAGGTCAACGGTGCGGAGAAGATTCAGATTGATGGCCGTCTGATCCAGGTGCGCCCGTTCGGCCAGCGACGGCGAGTTCTGGCCTATTACAAGCCGGTCGGTGAGATGACCAGCCGCCACGATCCCGAAGGCCGGCCTACGGTTTTCGAGCATTTGCCGTCCTTGCGCGATAGCCGCTGGATCGCGGTCGGTCGGCTGGATTTGAATACCCAGGGTCTGTTGTTATTGACCAATGATGGCGAACTGGCTAATCGGCTGATGCACCCCTCATCCCAAATCGAACGGGAATACGCGGTGCGGGTGTTGGGTGAAGTTTCGGCGGAGATGCTGAAGCGGTTGCGGGAGGGGGTGACTCTGGAGGATGGGGTGGCGCACTTCGATGAGATTCGGGATGTGGGGGGCGAGGGCGCCAATCACTGGTATCACGTGATTCTGCGCGAGGGTCGCCATCGTGAAGTGCGCCGGTTGTGGGAATCGCAGGGCGTTACGGTCAGTCGGCTGACCCGGGTGCGCTATGGGCCGGTGACCCTGCGGCGAGGGTTGCATCCGGGCCACTGGGATGAATTGGATGAGGCGCAAATCACGGAGTTGCTGCGCGCCGTGGGTTGTGCGTCGCAGCCGGAGCCGAAACCGCAACCCCGCCGATCTTCGGCAGGCGGGCGAATCTGGCCTGACCGCCCGCGCGGTGGGCGTGGCCCGGCGTCGGGTCCCCACCGTCCACTCAATCCTGGGCGCAGAAAGTCTGCCCGGTGACGCCCTTGCTGTCCGGCCCCAGCAGATACAGATAGACAGCCAGAATATCCTCAGGCCTGGCCCATTCCGCCGGGTTGCGCCCCGGATAGGCCCGCAAGCTCAGTTCGGTACGTACCCGGCCCGGATCAATGCTGTTGACCCGGATCGGAGTATTGGTTTCGAGTTCGCTGGCCAGCAACTTCATCAAGGTTTGTGCGCCGCCTTTGGCGACGGCGTAAGCGCCCCAGTAAGCTTGGCCCTCGTCGCCCACCCGGTCGGTCGTGAATACGACTGAGGCGTCGGCAGAACGATTCAGCAGGCCCAGCGCCGCCTGAGTCAACAGAAACGGGGCGTTCAGGTTCACCTGCAAAATCCGGTACCACAGTTCGATGTCGTAATTGAAAATCGGAGTGAGTCCTTCGAACAGGGCTGCGTTGTGCAATAACCCATCCAGCCGGCCAAATTCGGTATCCAGCACCTGCGCCAAATCGGCGTAGTCCTTGGGCGTCGCGCCTTCCAGGTTCATCGGGTAGATGGCCGGCCTGGGACCGCCGGCCTGTTCGATTTCATCGTAGACCTGTTCCAGCATGCGGATGGCGCGATCCAGCAAAATCACAGTTGCGCCGTGACCCGCCAGGCGGCGCGCAACGGCGCGACCGATGCCGCTGCCGGCGCCTGTCACCAGAATAACCCGGTCTTGCAGTAGATCAGGGGTGGGCTGATAGTCCTTCATGGCGGTTTTATCCGATGGGATTGAATTAAACGTAGTTTACCCTGTCGTCGCCCGGCGCTGATAGCGGCGCCGTTCGCTCCGCCGCACGCGCCAGGCGAGCCACAGCTTGCGCAGCGGCGTCAGCCGGGTGCGCTGTTCCAGCAGCCGATAGCCGTCCTCGGCGATTTCCGCCAGCAGCGCCAGCGCCAGCTCCATACGGATCAACAGACTGCATTGCGCGTACCGGTCGGCCTCCGGCAGGCATTCCAGCGCCCGCTGGTGATAGCCGCCAATCCGTTCGGCCTGAAAGGCGAACAGGGTTCGAACCCGATCAGTCGTTTGCGCCGCCAGCAAATCGCCGGGTTGGACGCCAAAGCGGCGCATTTCGTCCTCGGGCAGAGAGCACCGTCCCTGGCGGGCGTGGTGGCGCACGTTGCAAAGCAGATCGAACAGCAGCAGCAGTGCGCCGGCCTCGTGCGCGAAGCGGGGAGTCGCCCGCCGATCCTGGTAGCCCAGAATTTCCGCCGCCAGCAACGCCGGGGTGCTGCCACGCCGATGAATGTACAGCGTTAGCTCAGTGAAGCTGGGGTAGGCATCGTAGTCCAGATCCATCACCACCCCGTCCAGCATTTCCCGGAAGTATTCCTCGGGCAGGTTGAACCGGCTCAGCCCCGGCTGCAAAGCGTGAGTGACCGGGTGTTGTGGTTCGCCCGCAAACAGACGAGCGATCTCGGTCCGCCACCAGTCCAGCTTGGTTCGCGCCACGCCCGGATCATGACATTCGCTGACGATTTGGGCGGTTTCGAGCTGAAAAGCCTGGAGCGCGACCAGTGCTTGCCGCTGGTCCAGCGACAGGCCGATCAGACTGTAACGGAAATCCGAACCGTGGCGGGCCGCCAGGTCGTAGCAGTAATCAGCGGGATTCATGGCGATGGCCGGTGTTGACAGGGGCGGTCATGGGTTAGTTGCTGCTTTTGAACACGAATTTCGTGAATAGATCAAACCAGCGTCAGGATTGGCTACGGCGCGGGTGAGGCTGGAGGGTTAAGCTATAATGCCATACCCTGTTTATGCAAATGGTTTAAGCCTTCAATTCCGGAGGAGACCGGTAGGTCGGGCAAAAGCGGAGCGTTGCCCGACAATGCGCCCGATCTACAGGTCTATTCTTTTCAGGAAGCCGCCCAAGGAACTGAGGAACATGACGACACAACCCGGTTATTACGCCGTAATGGGCAACCCGATTGCCCATAGCCTGTCTCCGCGCATTCACACGCTGTTCGCCGCCCAGACCGATCAGCATCTGGAATACCGCGCCATTCTGGTGGAGCCGGGCGGGTTTGCGGCGGCGGCGCGGGCGTTCCGGGACGCGGGCGGTAAGGGTTTGAACGTCACTGTCCCGTTCAAGCAGGACGCCTGGGTGTTCGCCGATGTGCTCAGCGCCCGCGCCGAGCGGGCCAGGGCGGTCAATACCCTGAGCTTTGCACCCACCGGCGTGCACGGTGATAACACCGACGGGCCGGGACTGGTGCGCGATCTCAAAGCCAATCACGGGTGCGTGCTGGCGGGGCGGCGGATCCTGTTGCTGGGCGCGGGTGGCGCGGCGCGGGGGGTATTGCAACCCTTGCTGGCGGAACAGCCGGCGCAGTTGGTCATTGCCAACCGCACCGCCGGCAAGGCGGCGGAACTGGCGTTGCGGTTTGGCGATCTGGGCCCGGTGTCCGGTTGCGGCTTTGCCGATCTGGCGGGGCGGTCATTCGATCTGATCATTAATGCTACGGCCGCCGGCTTGACCGATGCCATGCCGCCACTACCAGACGGGGTATTAGCGGTGGACGGCTGGTGCTATGACCTGATGTATGGCCATGAACCGACCGTATTTGTGCGCTGGGGGCGGGAACGGGACGCGGCCCAGTCCCTGGATGGCCTGGGGATGCTGGTGGAACAGGCGGCGGAAGCGTTCCACCTGTGGCGTGGCGTCTGGCCGGACACGAAACCAGTCATCGCGGCGCTGCGGGGTCCAAGAGTTCACCAGTGCAGTGATGATCCGGCAACAGCGACTGAGAAGCTGTCTAAAAACTAACTTGTTGATTGTAGGAGCGAGCTTGCTCGCGA
>CALMNY010000122.1 GCA_937872125.1 uncultured Candidatus Competibacteraceae bacterium
GTACCGGGTGCTGGAAGCGCTGTCCACCCTGGCCTTCGACTATCCCCGGCGGGCGGACTACTTTCGCAAGGAACTGGAGAATTTCCTGCTGCTAACCCGGGCGGAAGGCATTGATCCGCTCGCGCCGCGCGGTTCCTACGCCGGGGCGATGGGCTACGGCCAGTTCATGCCCAGCAGTTTCCGCTCCTACGCCGTAGACTTCGACGGCGACGGTCACCGTGACCTGTGGCGCAATCCCCGCGACGCCATCGGCAGCGTGGCCAACTACTTCAAGCAGCATGGCTGGCGTACCGGCGAACCGGTCGCCATTCCGGCCCAGGTCAGCGGCGCGGCCTGGCCGGCGCTGGTCAGTCGCAAGCTGGGCCGGCCCCAGTACAGCGTCGCCAGTCTCCAAGGCCGGGGCGTCCGGCCCGAAGGGTCGGTCAGCGGTGGCCAAACGGCGATGCTGCTGGAACTGCAAGGCCGGGACGGGCCGGAATACTGGCTGGGGTTCGACAATTTCTACGTCATTACCCGCTATAACCATAGTCAGTTGTACGCCATGGCGGTGTATCAACTGGCTCAGGAAATCCGCGAGCGTTACGAGCGGCCTTATGCCGGCGCCCCCGTGCCGGAACGCGTGACTCGCAGCGATTGAGTCATCCTGAAAATCCACAAAAACCGCACCGCTTGGGCGTGTTCCCCGCACGCCCCCGGTGGCAGGGAGGAGTTTTTATGGCTAAATCTTCTTGGAGCCATACCTTGGTTTGGGTGTCGTTGGCGGGCGCGTTGGCCGGCTGTAGCACCGTTCCCGACAGCCAGCGGCCAGCGAGTCCGCCGCTGGCCCTGGATGCCGCCACGACCGGCGAACCGGTGCCCCGGGCCGAACCGCCCAGCCGCACCGGCAATGCCGATACCTATGTGGTGTTCGGCCGACGCTACCGGGTCAAGGAGACCAGCGCCGGCTACCGGGAACGGGGCACCGCCTCCTGGTATGGCTGGGAATTTCATGGCCGCAAGACCTCCAGCGGTCCGCCCTTCAACATGTTCGATCTGACCGCGGCCCACAAGAGCCTGCCGTTGCCCACTTACGTGCGGGTGACCAATTTGAATAATGGTCGCAGCACTGTGGTCAAAGTCACGGATCGCGGTCCCTTCGTCGGGACGCGGCTCATTGATTTGTCCTATGCCGCCGCTGACCGGCTGGGAATGCTGGGGCGCGGCACCGCCCCGGTGGAAGTGGTCGCGCTGGAGCCGTATCAGTTCCTGCCGAAACTGGCGGCCCGCCGCGCCGAACAGCGGGAACGGTTGGCCAGCCGCGCCGAGCGCGTCACGCCAAAGCCTGAAGCCACCGAGATTGCATTCGCCCAAGCCGCGCCCCTTCGACCTTCGGCGCAGGCGCCGGGCCTGCCGCCGGCCCGGGTGCTGGCCAGCCTGGAGCGGAATGCGCCCCCGGCCAAGCCGCCGGTGCGGCTGGCCCAGGCGGAGGAGCGGAATACGCCGAAAGTGGTGACGAAACCGGCCCCCGTGAAGCTGGCGCTGGCGGACGTGGAGCGAAGCGCGCCGAAGGTGGTGGCCAAACCGGTCATCACCAAGTCAGCGCCGCCGGTGGTGGCGAAACCGGTCATCGCCAAACGGGCGCCGGCTGAAGAGCGTCATGCGTTAAAACCAGGGGCGAAGGCGCCGGTGCGGCTGGCGCTGGCAACCGTGGAACGCAGTGCGCCGCCCGCAGCGCCGAAGGCGGCGACCGTCAAACCAGCCCGGGTTGAAGACAACCACAATCCGGGACGGGCAGGCATTCGCCCGGCGGTGGCTGCGCCGGCGGCGAAGAGCCGGGAACCCTCAGCCAAACCTGTCGTTCCAGCCGCCAACACCGGCCGGACCGGCAAGCCGGTTTCACCGCGCCAGGCCAGCGAGCCCAAACCGACGACGGTTCGGCTGGCCAGCCTGAAGCTCAATCGGTCGCGCGGCGTCGTGGATTGACGCAGAGCCACACCATTCAGCCCTTCACCGCAGCCCTCCCCTGCAAGAGGGGAGGGAGTCTTACGGCCCGGCCGTTTGTTTTTCAGCCGAACTTCTCGCTAGAATCCCCGCTAACGAATTTGCTACCCCGGAAGATCGCCGCGACATGCCGTATTCAACTGTAGTCCGCACCCTGTTGTTATCGTTTCTCGTCTTCGCGCTGCTGACGCTGACCTGGACCACCGCCCAGGCCGAACCCATCCCGCCGCTCTCGCCGTTGCCGGTGCGCGGCTACATTCTGGTGGATCACCAGAGCGGCAACGTGCTGGCGGAGGTGAAGAGCGACGAGCGGATGGAACCGGCCAGCATCACCAAGCTGATGACCGCCTATGTCGTCTACAAGGCGCTGAAATCAGGAAAAATTCATCTGAACGATCAGGTCACCATCAGTGAAAAAGCCTGGCGCACATCCGGCTCCAAGATGTTCATCAAGCTCGGAACCCAGGTGTCGGTGGACGACCTGTTGCGGGGCATGGTGGTGCAGTCCGGCAATGACGCCACCGTGGCGCTGGCCGAACATGTGGCTGGTTCCGAGGAAACCTTCGCCAAGCTGATGAACCAGGAGGCGGAACGGCTGGGGCTGAAAAACAGCCATTTCACCAACGCGCCGGGGATGCCCGATCCCAACCACTATATGTCCGCCCGCGACATTGCCACCCTGGCCCGCGCGCTGATCCGCGATTTTCCCGACCAGTATCCGCGTTATGCTGAGCGCAGCTTCAAGTACAACAATATCGAACAGCAAAATCGTAATCGCCTGTTGCTGACTGATCCATCGGTAGATGGGGTCAAGACCGGCCACACCGAATCAGCAGGCTACTGTCTGGTGTCGTCGGCCAAGCGCAACGACACCCGGCTGATCGGCGTGGTGCTGGGCGCCCAGAAAGAGAAGGATCGCTTTTCGGCCAGCAAGACGCTGCTCGACTACGGCTTCAGCTTTTTCGAAAGCCGCAAGCTGCACGACGCCAACACGCCAGTCATCACCACCCGGATTTGGAAGGGCCAGGAGAATGAATTGCCGCTCGGCGTAGTTCATCCGCTGTACGTGACTGTGCCCAAGGGCCAGGCCGCCCAGGTCAGCACCACGACTACGGTTCAGCCGACCATCATCGCGCCGGTGCAGAAGGATCAGCCGCTGGGCGAGATCGTGGTCAAGCTGGGTGATCAGGAAGTCAGCAAAACCCCGCTGGTCGCGTTGCAAGACGTACCGGAGAGCGGCTGGTTCGGGCGGATGATTGATGCCATCCTGCTGTTTTTCCATTCCCTGTTCAGTTGAAGTCGGGAATCGTCGCAGGCCGCCGCCATGAATGGTGAATCGCCGTTGCAGTTCCCCTGCGCTTTTCCTATCAAGGTTATGGGCGTTGGCGATCCCGGGTTTCAGATGTTGGTGGTGGAACTGGTGCGCCAGCACGCGCCTGATCTGGATGAAACGCAGGTGCGGGTGCGGGACAGCCGCGCCGGGCGTTACCAGTCGGTGACGGTGACGGTGAACGCCCGCGACCGTGCGCAATTGGACGCCATCTATCAGGACCTCAGCGGCCATCCGCACATCAAGCTGGTGTTGTGATTCGGGGCCATGGTCGCGCCCGCTTCGCCGCCCGAACTCTTGTTATTCCGCCGCCTGGGCCGCTGGGACTACAGTCCGGTGTTTGAGGCGATGCGGGCGTTCACCGAGGCCCGCGCGGCCGATACGCTGGACGAATTGTGGTCGGTGGAACATCCGCCGGTGTTTACCCAGGGGCTGGCCGGCAAGGCGGAACATCTGCTGGCGCCCGGCGAGATTCCGGTGGTGCAGGTAGATCGCGGCGGCCAGGTCACCTATCACGGGCCGGGCCAGGTGGTGGTGTACTGTCTGCTCGACGTGCGGCGGCTGGGTCTCAGCGTGCGGGGATTGGTGACAGCGCTGGAGCAGTCGGTGATCGAGTTGCTGGCCGCGCATGGCGTCGCCGCTCACGCCCGCCCGGATGCGCCCGGCGTGTACGTTGAAGACGCCAAGGTGGCTTCGCTGGGGCTGCGGCTGCGCCAGGGCCGCTCCTATCACGGCCTGAGCCTCAACGTGGCGATGAATCTGGAGCCGTTCACCCGCATCAATCCCTGTGGTTATCCCGGCCTGCGGGTCACCCAGTTGCGCGAACTCGGTATTGATCTGAGCCTGGACGCCGCCGCCGAGGAATTGCTGCTGCATTTGGGTCGCCAACTCGGCTACCGTCGCTTTGACCACGCCGAGGGCTTGCCCGTCCCGTTCTGAGCGCCGCGCCCCGGCGCAGGGATGAATTTCGCGGCATTATCCGCTGTCCAATTCGGCTATTCGTCATCGCCCTCACCCAGGAACCGCCCATGTCCGATTCCCCCGTTTCCGATCCTCCCGCCGCGCCGCCGCCGAAAACCGCTCCCCAGCCGGGCGAGAAACTGCGCGGCGCCGATAAGGTCGCCCGCATCCCGGTCAAGATCGCGCCGACCGATCCCAAACAGCGGTTGCGCAAGCCGGCCTGGATTCGCGCCCCCTTTCCCGGCACGCCGGAAGTCCTGCGGCTCAAGCAGATTCTGCGCGACAATCACTTGCACACAGTCTGTGAAGAAGCCAGTTGCCCCAATCTGGGCGAATGCTTCGGCCATGGCACCGCCACCTTCATGATCATGGGGGCCATCTGCACCCGGCGCTGTCCGTTCTGCGATGTCGGCCATGGCCGGCCCAATCCGCTCGATCCCGAAGAACCGGAAAATCTGGCCCGCACCGTGGCGGCGATGGGTTTGAAGTACGTCGTCATTACCTCGGTAGACCGCGATGATCTGCGCGACGGCGGCGCGGCTCATTTTGCGGCCTGCATCCGGGCGGTGCGCGCCGCGCGGCCCGGCATCGCTATCGAAACCCTGACGCCTGACTTTCGCGGCCGGATGGACCTGGCGCTGGAGATTCTGGAACAGGAGCCGCCGGACGTATTCAACCACAATCTGGAAACCGTGCCGCGCCTGTACCGCCAGTCCCGACCCGGCGCGGATTATGAATACTCGCTGACTCTGCTGAAGCGATTCAAGGAACGCCAGCCGCGCATTCCGACCAAGTCAGGTTTGATGCTGGGGCTGGGGGAGACGACGGCGGAAATCGAAGCAGTCATGCGCGATTTGCGCGCCCATGACGTGGAGATGCTGACGCTCGGCCAGTACTTGCAACCCAGCGTTCATCACCTGCCGGTGGATCGTTATGCACCGCCGGAAGAGTTCGAACATCTGCGCGAATTGGGAGAGGCCATGGGTTTCACTCACGTCGCTTCCGCGCCGTTGGTCCGCTCGTCCTATCATGCCGACGCCCAGGCCCGGGGCGCTGGAGTGGCGTAGCGTGGCGTCGCGGCGCTGCAACCTTCGGCGGTTTTTTTCCACCCGGTCCGCCCTTGAGGAAACTTGCGGGGCGCGTATTATCTAAGTAAGGCGACGCCGCCCCGGCGCACCATCGCCGAATATTCAATCCCTTCACCCTCTCTTTCCGCAGACGCCTAAGCAACGCCATGAGCACGGAATACTCATCGTCATCCGACCAAGATCGCGGCCTCGTCGTCGAGCCGGCCAAGCCGGAACTCAAGCGGCCGCCGCTCTACAAAGTGGTCCTGCTGAACGACGATTACACGCCGATGGACTTCGTGGTGCGGATTCTGGAACACTTTTTCGGGATGGGCCGGGAACAGGCCACCCAGATCATGCTACACGTCCACACCCGGGGCCGGGGCGTGTGCGGGGTCTATACGCACGATATCGCGGAAACCAAGGTGGCGCAGGTGACCGAATTTTCCCGTCGCCACCAGCATCCGTTGCTGTGCATCATGGAAGAAGACTAACTTTCAAATCACCGAGCGCGATTCGAGGTGCGAGTATGTTAAGCAAGGATCTGGAATTCTCGATTAATCTTGCGTTCCGCGAGGCGCGGGATCGGCGCCACGAATTCATGACCATCGAGCACCTGCTGCTGGCCCTGCTGGACAATCCGGCGGCGGCGGAGGTGTTGCGGGCCTGCGGCGCTCATCTGGACAAATTGAAGCGCGACTTGCAGATTTTCATCCGCGACAACACGCCGATCCTGCGACCGGATGACCCGCGCGAGACCCAGCCGACCCTGGGCTTTCAGCGGGTGTTGCAACGGGCGGTGCTGCACGTGCAATCCTCTGGCAACCGGGAAGTGACCGGCGCCAATGTCCTGGTCGCCCTGTTCGGCGAACAGGAATCGCAGGCCGTCTATCTGCTCAAACAGCAGGAAATCAGCCGGCTGGACGTGGTGAATTACATTTCGCACGGCATCTCCAAGATGGCGGAAGAGCAACAGGATGCTTCCACGCAACCCAGCGAGGAGCCAGCCGAACAGCAAAGCGCCAAGCCGCTGGAAAATTTCGCCAGCAATCTCAACGAACTGGCGCGACAAGGTCGCATTGATCCCCTGATTGGCCGCCGGGACGAAATCGAGCGCACCATTCAGATTCTCTGCCGGCGGCGCAAGAACAATCCGCTGTTCGTGGGCGAAGCCGGGGTCGGCAAGACCGCCATCGCCGAGGGCCTGGCCAAGATGATCGTGGACGGCGAGGTGCCGGAGGTGCTGCGCAACGCCACGATGTACGCGCTGGATCTGGGCGCGCTGGTGGCGGGCACCAAGTATCGCGGCGATTTCGAGAAGCGGCTGAAATCAGTGCTGGCCCAGTTGCGCAAGGAGCGCAACGCCATCCTGTTCATTGACGAGATTCACACCATCATCGGCGCCGGCGCGGCTTCCGGCGGCGTGATGGACGCCTCGAACCTGATCAAACCGATGCTGGCGTCGGGTGAAATGAAGTGCATCGGTTCGACTACTTATCAGGAATATCGCGGCATTTTCGAGAAGGATCGGGCGCTGGCGCGGCGCTTCCAGAAGATTGACGTGGTCGAGCCATCGGTCGAGGAGAGTTACCAGATTCTCAAGGGCCTGAAGACCCGGTTCGAGGAGCATCACGACGTCAAGTATGCTGACAAGGCGCTGCGGGTCGCGGTGGAACTGTCGGCGCGCTACATCAACGACCGCCACCTGCCGGACAAGGCGATTGATGTCATTGATGAAGCCGGCGCCAGCCAACGGCTATTGCCGGTCGCCAAGCGCAAAAAGGTGATCAACGTTGCCGACATCGAAACCATCATCGCCAAGATGGCCCGCATTCCACCCAAGACGGTGTCGTCGTCGGACAAGGACGTGCTGCGCAACCTGGATCGGGATCTGAAACTGGTGGTGTTCGGCCAGGAAGAGGCGATTGAAAATCTGGCCACCGCCATCAAGATGGCGCGCGCCGGCCTGGGCAACGAACAAAAGCCCATTGGCAACTTCCTGTTCGCCGGCCCGACCGGCGTGGGCAAGACCGAGGTCACCCGGCAACTGGCCCGGATCATGGGCATCGAGTTGATCCGCTTTGACATGTCCGAATACATGGAGCGGCATAC
>CALMNY010000123.1 GCA_937872125.1 uncultured Candidatus Competibacteraceae bacterium
ACCGCCTCGCGTTGCGAAACAGCCGCAGCCACGGCCCATCCTCGCCCCAGCCGTCAGGATGCCAGGAATATTGCACCGTGCGGAACACCCGTTCCGGGTGCGGCATCAGAATGGTGAACCGGCCATCGCGGCTGCACAAGCCAGTAATGCCGCCCGGCGAGCCATTCGGATTGGCGGGATAGGCGTCGGCGGGTTGGCCGAAATGGTCCACGAACCGCAACGCCACCAATCCCGCCGCCAGCGCCACGCCCGGCCCCCTTTCATCCCGGAATTCGGCGCGACCCTCGCCATGCGCGACCGCGATGGGCAGGCGGGAACCTTCCATGCCGCGCAGGAACAGCGACGGCGACGGTAGCACTTCGACCAGACTCAGCCGCGCTTCGAACTGCTCCACCCGGTTGCGCACGAAACGCGGCCACAATTCGGTCCCGGCAATCAGCTCGTGCAGGTTGGACAACATTTGACAGCCGTTGCAGACTCCCAACCCAAAGCTATCCGGGCGGGCGAAGAAGGCGGCGAATTCATCGCGGGCGCGGGGATTGAACAGAATGGATTTGGCCCAGCCCTCGCCGGCGCCCAGCACGTCGCCGTAGGAAAAACCGCCGCAGGCGGCGATGCCATGGAAATCAACCAGCGAAATCCGCCCAGCGATGAGGTCGCTCATGTGGACATCCACCGCGGCAAAACCAGCTCGGTCGAAGGCCGCCGCCATCTCCACCTGGCCGTTGACGCCCTGCTCGCGCAGGATGGCGACTCGCGGTCGAGCCCCTTCGGCGAGGAACGGCGCGGCGATGTCCTCGGCGGGATTAAAGGTCAGCCGGACGTTCAGCCCCGGATCAGGGGGGTCGCAGGCCGCTGTGAACGCCTCGCCAGCGCAATCGGGATGGTCGCGCAACGCCTGCATCCGGTAACTGGTTTCCGACCACAACCGCCGCAGTTCAGCGCGGCTGGCGGCGAATACGATCTCGCCAGCATAGCGGATAATCAGCCGGTCCTCGCCATTTGGGGCGCCGATGGCATGGCTGCATTCGCCCAAGCCGGCGGCGGCCAACCGCGCCAGCACGAGGCGACGATCTCTCGCCCGCACCTGGAGCACCGCGCCCAGTTCTTCGGCGAACAACGCGCCCAAGGGACCGTCGTCCAGATCGTCGAGCAATATCGTCGCGCCGCAGCCGCCGGCGAACATCATCTCGGCCAGCGTCGCCAGCAGACCACCATCGGACCGGTCGTGGTAGGCCAGCAATCGGCCTGCCGCGTTCAGTTCCTGAATCACGGTGAAGAATGCCTTCAGATCGTCCGGCGCATCCACGTCGGGAACGGCGTCGCCCCACTGGTTGTAAACCTGGGCCAGCGCCGAGCCACCCAGGCGATTCTTGCCGCGCCCGAGATCAATGAGAATCAGGTCACTATCGCCCCGGTCGGCGCGCAATTGCGGCGTCAGGGTCCGGCGCACATCCTGAACCGGCGCGAAGGCGGATACGATCAACGACAGCGGCGCGACCACGCTCTTGCCCACGCCATCCGCCTCCCAGACGGTTTTCATGGACAGCGAATCCTTGCCGACCGGAATGGCGATGCCCAGCGCCGGGCACAGTTCCATCCCCACCGCTTTGACGGTATCGAACAGGCGCGCATCCTCGCCGGGATGGCCCGCTGCCGCCATCCAGTTGGCCGACAACTTCACATCGCCCAGCTTCTCGATCCGGGCGGCGGCGATGTTGGTGATTGCTTCGCCAACCGCCATTCGCCCGGAAGCAGGCGCGTTTAATACCGCCAGCGGGGTGCGCTCGCCCATCGCCATCGCTTCGCCGGTATAAACATCGAAGCTGGTAGTCGTGACCGCGACATCGCTGACCGGAACTTGCCAAGGTCCCACCATCTGATCGCGGCAGACCAGCCCGGTCACCGTGCGGTCGCCGATGGTGATGAGGAAACTCTTATCGGCTACTGCCGGGAACCGCAGCACCCGCGCCACAGCGTCGGCGAGACTTAACCCCCCACCCCAACCCTCCCCCACAAGGGGGGAGGGAGCCTCGACAGAATGACCGGCAACATCGCGCAGCATTTTCGGCGGCTTGCCGAACAGCACGTTCATTGGCAAAGCCACTGGCTGGCTGCTGAATTGCCGATCCGTGACCGTCAATTCCGGTTCGCGGGTGGCAACGCCAATGACCGCATACGGGCAGCGTTCGCGCTGGCATAGCGCCTCGAACGTCGCCAGCCCCTCGGCGGCGATGGCCAGCACGTAGCGTTCCTGCGCCTCGTTGCACCAGATCTGCATCGGCGTCATGCCGGGATCGTCGTTGGGCACCGCGCGCAGCTCGAACGAACCGCCCCGCTCCGCGCCATGGACGATTTCCGGGACGGCGTTGGACAGGCCACCCGCGCCGACGTCGTGAATCGAGAGAATGGGATTGTTGTCGCCCAGCGCCACGCAGCGATCAATCACTTCCTGGGCGCGGCGCTGGATTTCCGGGTTGCCGCGCTGCACCGAGGCGAAATCGAGGTCTTCGTGGGAACTGCCCGCCGCCATGCTGGAGGCCGCGCCGCCGCCCAACCCGATCAGCATCGCCGGCCCGCCCAGCACGACAATGGCCGTTCCCGGCGGCAGCTCGGCCTTGTGAACGTGCAGTTCGCGGATGTTGCCCAGTCCGCCCGCGATCATGATCGGCTTGTGATAGCCGCGCCGCTGACCATCCGGGCCATCCTCCTCGAACGCGCGGAAATAACCGGCCAGATTCGGGCGGCCAAATTCATTATTGAAAGCCGCTGCGCCAATCGGGCCTTCCAGCATGATGTCCAGCGCCGACGCGATCCGCCCCGGCTTGCCGTAATCCTGTTCCCACGGCTGGATAAAATCAGGAATGCGCAGGTTGGACACCGAGAAGCCGCACAGCCCCGCCTTTGGTTTCGCGCCGCGTCCGGTCGCGCCCTCATCGCGGATTTCGCCGCCAGAGCCGGTGGCCGCGCCGGGAAAGGGGGAAATCGCGGTCGGGTGATTGTGCGTTTCCACCTTCATCAGGATGTGAACATCCTCCGGATGGTAGCGGTATTCGCCATCCGCCGGATCGGGGAAAAACCGTCCGGCGGGAAAACCGGTCATCACCGCCGCGTTGTCGCTGTAGGCCGACAGCACGTCGTCGGGATGGCAATGATGCGTGTGGCGGATCATGGCGAACAGCGAGCGGTCCTGTTTCACGCCGTCCACAATCCAGTCGGCGTTGAAAATCTTGTGCCGGCAGTGCTCGGAATTCGCTTGCGCGAACATCATCAGTTCCACGTCGGTTGGGTTGCGTCCCAGCCGGGTGAAGCTGTCCAGCAAATAGTCAATTTCGTCCTCCGACAGCGCCAGTCCCAGTGTGCGGTTGGCGGTCATCAAGGCTTCCCGCCCGCCGCCGAGCACGTCCACGGTCGCCAGCGGCGCGGGTTCGGCGTGGGCGAACAGCACGGCGGGATCGTCGTCCGGCCCCAGCACTGCCTCGGTCATTCGGTCGTGCAGCAGCGGTCGCAATGCGGCCAGATGGTCAGCGGTCAACGGTGGCGCGGCTTCCAGGTAATACGCTACGCCGCGCTCGATGCGGCGGACGTGTTGCAAACCGCAGTTATGGGCGATGTCAGTGGCCTTGGAGGACCAGGGCGAAATCGTGCCGGGCCGGGGAATCACCAGGAAAGTCGGCTCGCCGGTCAGATGATGTTGCGTCGCAGTGGGGCCATAGCGCAGCAGACGATCCAGCACCTCGCGGTCGTGGGTGGTTAACGATCCGTCCACAAAATGCACGAATTCGGCATAGACGTCGGTGATGGTCGAAACCCGCTGGCGCAATGCGGTCAGCAGTTTTTGCCGACGGAACAGCGACAGAGCGGGGCTTCCACGGAAACGCAACATCGCGGTGACTCTCCTGGGTCGAGCGGGGAACGCGGATGATAGCAGCAATCGCCGAACGGCAACGGCGCTATGTCAAGATCAATCGTCATGATATGAGAATATGCTATCATTATGATGTTTTTAATGATCGCAAAGGGCTTCCCATAGCTAATTTCAGTTTGCGTGGCGTGGACGATGCAACCATGTCCCGCCTCAAGGCGGAAGCCAGTCGCCAGGGCATGAGCGTCAACGCTTTTCTACTGCGACTGATTCGCCAGCAACTTGACCTGTCCGCACCCCGCGTCGCACCACGCCAGTATCACGATCTGGACCATTTGGCGGGTACTTGGAGCGCGGCGGAGGCCAGCGCGCTTTTACACGCCGTGGCTGATTTCAACGCTATTGATCCGGAACTATGGCGATGAAATCCATTCTGGTGGATACCAATGCCTATGCCGCCTTCAAACGCGGCGACGGGGAAGCCCTTGCCATCCTGCGCGCCGCCGATACGATTGGCGTCAGCGCCGTGGTGCTGGGTGAATTGCTGAGTGGTTTCGCGCTCGGCGTCCGGGAAGCGGACAACCGCCGCGAACTGAGCGAGTTTCTGGCCTCGCCGCGCGTCAGCCTGTTACCGGTCACCGAAGATACCGTTGGCTTCTACGCCCGCGTCTACCAGGGATTGCGCCGCAAGGGCAAACCGATCCCCACTAACGATCTCTGGATCGCCGCCACCGCCCTCCAGCAGGGTTTCGCGGTGTTCAGCTACGACCGGCATTTCGCGGAGATTGACGGTTTGCTGACGGGTCAAAAATGGGTGGATTTTCTGCCCTGAACTGAAGTAGCCGCGCACGATAAATTGCGTTGCGCTGACCCACCCTGCAAAAAGAACCTTGACCGTCCGCTAGCCTTTCCCGCCAACAGGCGAAGAGAGCAATGCCATTCATAAAAAAATTTTATAATTAAAAACAGAATGTTAAATCAGTTCCTGATTTGCTAGAATTCAGTTCAATTCAAACCATCGAATAGGCGCCATGGCCACCGGAACCCTGTACATCGTCGCCGCCCCATCCGGGGCCGGTAAGACCAGTCTGGTCAAAAGCCTGGTGGAGACCACGTCTGACGTGGTGGTCTCCATCTCCCACACCACCCGCCCGCCCCGCCCCGGCGAACAGGACGGCGTCCACTATCATTTCATCACGCTTCCCAGCTTCGAAACGATGATCGCTCAGGGCGCCTTCCTGGAACACGCCCAGGTGTTCGGCAACCGTTACGGCACCAGCCGCGCCGCCGTACTGGCCAAACTGCAAGCCGGCCTGGATGTCATTCTGGAAATCGACTGGCAGGGCGCCCAACAGGTGCGCAAGCAACTGCCTGATAGTCCAAGCATCTTTATCCTGCCGCCCTCCCGTGATGCGCTGCGCCAGCGCCTGGCCGGGCGCGGTCAGGACAGCCCCGAAGTGATTGAACGGCGCATGGCGGCGGCCCTGGATGAACTGTCACACTACGTGGAGTTCGATTACCTGGTGATCAACGACCAGTTCGAGACGGCGCTGACTGAACTGAGCGCCATCATTATCGCCCAGCGCCAACGGCGAACCGCGCAACTGGAGCGCCATCTGGAACTGTTCCATATTCTCTTGTCTTAACCGCTTGTTTTTTATTAGACTGCTTAGTTCCAAATTGGCAATGCCTCGGCTGGAGAAATCCCTGTATGGCCCGAATTACCGTAGAAGACTGCCTCGCCCGGGTAGATAACCGGTTCGAACTGGTGCTGATCGCTGCGCGCCGCGCCCGCGATCTGGCGCTGGGCCGGGAAGCGCTGGTGCCCTGGGAAAACGATAAACCTACTGTCGTTGCGCTGCGGGAACTGGCCGAGGGCAAGCTCGACACTCTGATCAAGGAAAAATATGGCCGCTTTAACGCGCCTGCGCCTACGCCGCATACGGCGGAACTCGAACCGGCGTTCGCCGCGTTCGATGGACCTACACCTGAATCGGATTGACCGCACCGCAGCCGCCCCAAGAGGTTCGCCATCGTGATCGGCGCCCCATCGCTGGACGTTCGCGCCGAGTTGGAGCCAAACCGCCCATTAGCGGTAGATGACGAGTGGCTCGACGACCTGCGCTTGCGCATAGATGATCTGTGCGCCATCGCCAGCGACTATCTCGAACCGGCGCAGGTCGAGCGTCTGCGTCAGACCTGCTATTTCGCCACCGAAGCCCACGCCGGCATTTACCGTAAAAGCGGCGAGCCGTACATCTTCCACCCCCTGGCGGTGGCCCGCATCCTCGCCAACGTCCGCTTCGACCAGGAAACCCTGCAAGCCGCCCTGCTGCATGATGTCATCGAGGACACGCATTACAACAAGGATCAGCTCAGCGCGCGCTTCGGGCCGGAAGTCGCTGAACTGGTGGACGGCGTCAGCAAGCTGACCCAGATTCAGTTCAATTCCAAGCGGGAAGCCCAGGCGGAAAATTTCCGCAAGATGTTCCTGGCGATGGCCAGGGACCTGCGGGTGATCATGATCAAGCTGGCCGACCGCCTGCACAACATGCGCACCCTCGGCGCCATGCGCCCGGAATCGCGCCGCCGCATCGCCCGCGAAACCCTGGAAATCTACGCGCCCATCGCCGGTCGGCTGGGCATGAATCACCTGCGCCAGGAACTGGAGAATCTCGGCTTCAGCCATCTCCACCCGCTGCGCTACCGGGTATTGCAGGACGCGGTGCGCAAGCTGAGCGGCAACCGCCGCGAGATCATCAGCCAACTGGAAAACGGCATCCAGGACCGGCTGCGGGACGAAGGCATCGTCGGCCGGGTGGTGGGTCGCGGCAAGCATCTGTGGGGCATTTACCAGAAAATGCGCCTCAAGCACCTGCCGTTCAAAGAAGTTCACGACGTCTACGCGGTGCGGATCATCGTGGACACGGTGGACACCTGCTATCGGGCGCTGGGCGTCATGCACAGCCTGTACAAGCCGATCATGGGCCGGTTCAAGGACTACATCGCTATTCCCAAGGCCAACGGCTACCAGTCGCTGCACACCGTATTATTTGGCCCCAACGGCGTGCCCATCGAGGCGCAGATCCGCACCGAGGAAATGCACGTCATGGCCGAGGTCGGCGTCGCCGCGCACTGGCGCTACAAGTCCGATGGCAACAGTCAGGGCAGTCACGCCCAGCAACGCGCGCGCGAATGGCTGCGCAAACTGCTGGACATGCAGCGCCGGGCCGGCAACCCGATGGAATTTTTGGAAAGCGTCAAGGTGGACCTGTTTCCCGATGAGGTCTACGTCTTCACCCCGCGCGGCGAGATCATCCAACTGCCGCGCGGCGCGACCGCGGTGGATTTCGCCTACGCCATTCATTCCGATGTCGGCAACACCTGCGTCGGGGCCAAAATTGACCGCCGGCTGGCGCCGCTGCGCACTCCGCTGGTCACCGGTCAGACCGTCGAGGTCATCATCACCCCGACCGCCCGCCCCAACCCGGCCTGGCTCAACTTCGTGGTCACCGCCAAGGCCCGCGCCAGCATCCGTCATTATCTCAAGCACTTGCAGCGTGATGAGGCGATCCTGCTCGGTAAACGGCTGCTGGAAAAGGCGCTGGCAGGCCGAATCGGCGGCTTGGGCGAGCTGCCTATCGCCCGGATTAGATCGCTGGTCCGCGAATTCAATCTAACCAGCTTCGATGAATTGCTGGCCGACATCGGACTGGGCAATCGGGTAGCCGCACTGATCGCCAAGCGGCTGTTGCCGGAAGAAGACGAGAAAGAAAACGCCGCCCCGGACGCCAGCGCCCAACCGCTGCTGATCAAGGGCGCCGAGGGCACGGTGGTCAGCTTCGGCAAGTGTTGCCGGCCGCTGCCCGGCGACGCCATCATCGGCTATATCAACGCCGGGCGCGGCATCGTCATCCACCGCGACAGTTGCAAGAATGTTGTCAGTTACAAGAAGAATCCCGACAAGTGGATCGAAGTCGAGTGGGAGGCGCAGGTCAGCAGCGACTTCAGCGCCGAACTGCGCCTCGATGTGGTCAACCGGCGCGGGGTGCTGGCCACTATCGCCGCCGCCATCGCCGCCACCGACACCAACATCGAAACAATCAACACGTCGGAGCGGGACGGCACCACCACGACGGTGCATTTGCTGCTCAACGTCCGCGACCGCGCTCATCTGGCCCGGGTGATGCGTCAGTTGCGCACCCTGCCCGAAGCGTTGAAGCTGGCCCGGCGCGGCTAGCTTTTCTCTCACCCCAGCCCTCTCCCTGCCAATGAAGGGAAGGGATTTAGCCGGAGCGTTCCATGCCGCGTGAAATCATCCACACCGACCAGGCCCCCGCCGCCATCGGCGCCTATTCCCAGGCAATCAAAGTCGGCGCCACCGTTTACCTGGCCGGTCAGATTCCGCTCGATCCCGCAACCATGCACTTGGTTGAAGGCGGGATGGAGGCCCAGATTCGCCGGGTGTTCGACAACCTGGCGGCGGTGGCCCGCGCCGCCGGCGGCAGCCTCGCCGACACGGTCAAACTCAACGTATTTCTGACCGATCTGAGCCATTTCGCCCTGGTGAATCAGGTCATGGCCGAGTACTTCCAGGAACCGTATCCGGCGCGGGCGGCGATTGGCATCGCGGCCTTGCCGCGCGGCGCACAGGTAGAAATGGACGCCGTGCTGGTCGTGGAGGATTGAGCGTGCGGTCATGCCGGGCGTGGCGCCGCCACTGACTGCCGAACCCCTCCCGGTCACCGCCCTGAAGGGCGTCGGACCGAAGCTGGCGGACCGGTTGCGCCGGCTGGGCATCGCCAGCGCCGAAGACGTGTTGCTGCACCTGCCGCTGCGCTATCAGGACCGCACCCGCGTCACCCCGATTAACCAGGCGCAGCCCGGCGACGAGGCGCAGATCGAGGCCGAAGTAGTCAGCAGCGAGGTGACGGCGCGCGGCCGGCGGTTCCTGCTCTGCCATCTGACCGATGGAACCGGAGTGCTCACCCTGCGTTTCTTCCATTTCAGCCCCGCTCAGGAACAATTGTTCAGCCGCCCCGGTATGCGGCTGCGCTGTTTCGGCGAGGTGCGGCAGGGCTACACCGGTCTGGAAATGATCCACCCCGAATGCCGGCGGGTCGGCCCGGATGCGCCGCCGGTGGACGACCGCCTGACGCCCATCTATCCCACCACGGCGGGCTTGCAGCAATTCACCTTGCGTGGCCTGGCGGAACAGGCCTTGGCGCAACTGCACGCGACGGCGCTCTTGCCGGAACTGTTGCCAGCGGAAATACGCACGCGCCTGCAACTCCCACCCCTGGCCGAGGCGCTGGAACTGCTGCACCGGCCGCCGGCGGGGACGGCGCTGGCGGACTTGGAAAGCGGTCGCCATCCGGCGCGGCGGCGGCTGGCATTCGAGGAGCTGCTGGCCCATCAGCTCAGCCTGCGCCGGTTGCGGGCGCGGATGCAGCGCCAGGCTGCGCCACCGCTGGCGGATCGGGGCGGTTTGAGCCAGCGATTTTTGGAGCGGTTGCCGTTCGCGCTCACTGCGGCGCAGCAGCGGGTCCTGGCGGAAATCGGCGCTGATCTGGCCCAGCCCCGCCCGATGTTGCGGCTGTTGCAGGGCGATGTCGGCTCCGGCAAGACCGTGGTGGCCGCCGCCGCCGCGCTGCGGGCGGTGGAAGCCGGCGCGCAGGCGGCGCTGATGGCCCCCACCGAGTTGCTGGCCGAGCAGCATTACCGCAACTTCCGCGCCTGGCTGGAACCGCTGGGCCTCGAGGTCGCCTGGCTGACCGGCCGGCTGACCGGCAAGGCGCGGCAAACGCTGCTGGAGCGGCTGGCGGCGGGCGAAATTCACGTCGCGGTCGGTACCCACGCCCTGTTTCAGGAAACGGTCGCGTTCGCCGAACTGGCGCTGGCCATCGTGGACGAGCAGCACCGCTTCGGCGTTCACCAGCGGCTGGCGCTGCGCGAGAAAGGCCGCCAGGGCGGGCGCTGTCCGCACCAGTTGATCATGACCGCCACCCCGATTCCGCGCACCCTGGCCATGAGCGCCTACGCTGATCTGGACACTTCGACGATTGACGAACTGCCGCCGGGCCGCCAGCCGGTCAAAACCGTCGTCGTGCCCGACAGCCGCCGCGATGAAGTGATCGAACGCATTCGTCAGGCGTGTCGCGCGGGTCGGCAGGCGTACTGGGTCTGTCCGCTGATCGAGGAATCCGAGGCGTTGCAATGCCAGGCGGCGGCGGTCACCGCCGAGCGGCTGACCGCGCTTTTGCCGGAACTGCGGATCGGGCTGGCCCACGGTCGCCGGTCCGCCGCCGACCGGGAAGCGACGATGAGCGCCTTCAAGGCGGGCGAACTGGATTTGCTGGTGGCTACCACGGTGATCGAGGTCGGGGTGGACGTGGCCAACGCCAGCCTGATGATCATCGAGAACGCCGAGCGACTGGGGCTGGCGCAGTTGCACCAGTTGCGGGGTCGGGTCGGGCGCGGCGCGGCGCACAGCAGTTGCGTGCTGCTGTACCGGCCGCCGCTGTCCCCCATCGCCCATAGCCGGCTGGCGGTGCTGCGAGAATGTAACGACGGCTTTGAAATCGCCCGCCGCGACCTGGAATTGCGTGGTCCCGGCGAGGTGCTGGGCACCCGCCAGACCGGCGAACAGACGTTGCGCGTCGCCGATCTGTTGCGCGACCAGGACCTGCTCAACGCCGTGCGCCATACCGCTGATGCGTTGTTGCGCGACCATCCGGACCGGGTGGAGCCGCTGATTCGGCGCTGGATTGGCGGCAGCGCGCGCTACGGCGAGGTTTAGCCATGTATGCGGCGTACTTTGGGCTGCGCGAACCGCCGTTCGCCATCACTCCCGATCCGGCCTACGTTTACCTCAGCCGTCATCATCAGGAAGCCCTGGCGCATCTGCTGTACGGCGTCGGCGAGAATGGCGGCTTCGTGCAACTGACCGGCGAAGTCGGCACCGGCAAAACCACGCTGATCCGCGCCTTGCTGGAACAACGGCTGGAGCACGTGGATGTTGCGCTCTGCCTCAACCCCCGGCTGACGGTCGAGGAATTGCTGGCGACGGTCTGCGATGAACTGGGGGTGTCCTACCCACGTCCCGTGCATACGCTCAAGGCGCTGCTGGATGCGCTTAACGCCCACCTGTTGCAAACCCACGCCGCCGGTCGGCGCACGGTGCTGATCCTCGACGAAGCGCAGAACCTGAGCCGCGAGGTACTGGAACAAATCCGCTTGCTGACCAACCTGGAGACGGCCAAGCACAAGCTGCTGCGAATCATCCTGGTCGGTCAGCCGGAGCTGCGGGCGCTGCTGGCGCGGCCGGATTTGCGGCAACTGGCCCAGCGCATCACCGCCCGCTATCACCTGCCGCCGCTGGACCGGCGCGAGACCGCCGCGTATATCAATCACCGGTTGCGGGTCGCCGGCGGGCGTGACGACCTGTTCACCGCTGGCGCGCGGCGCGTGGCCTATCACGACTCGGGCGGCGTCCCCCGGCTGATCAACATCATTTGCGACCGCGCCCTGCTCGGGGCCTATGGCCGGGGGATACGACGAGTGACCGCCCGCCTGGCGCGTGCGGCGGCGCGCGAGGCATTGCACGGTGGCGCGGGCGGCTGGAACTGGCGCCCCTGGCTGGCGCTGGTCACCGGCCTGGCGGGACTGGCCATGATCGGCGCTGGCTTGTGGCTGCCGCACGCCAATCCGCCCGCTCCGCCTGGCGTTGCCCCGCCGCTGGCCGCGACAATGCTAACTCCGGCGGAAACGGGTAGCGCCACGGCGGCGGTGCCCGAATCAGCCAGCGCCGCATCCACCGAAGCTCCCCCCTGGACCCTGATCGGCCCCGGGGCGAGCGGCGCGGCGGTACGCTGGTTACGGACGCGGCTGGCGCTGGCAGCGGGACAGCCGGTCCCCGACCCGCTGTCCGAAGTGTTCGACGCAGCGCTGGCCGAGCAAGTGCGCGCCTTCCAGCGCGATCACGGCCTGCAACCGGATGGACTGGCTGGACCGCGCACCCTGGCGCTGTTGAATAACCTGGCCCCGGCCGCCAATGCACCCGCGCCGCCACCGTCCGAGGGGAACCTGTAGATGTCCTACATTCTCGACGCCCTGCGCCAGGCGGAACGCGAACGCCATCTCGGTCAACCGCCCAGCCTGACCGCTCCGCCGCCAGCGGCGGAGCCGGGCCGGCGTCGGTTCGGCTGGTGGCTAACACTGGGACTGGGGCTGGGATTGCTGAACGCGGCGCTGCTGGCGTTCTTCCTGATCCGACCGCAGCCAGCGACTCCACCGGTCATCGCCGCAACACCAGCGCCAGCGCCAACTGCGCCAGCAGCGATTGCGCCGACGCCGGCGGCAACTGCGCCAGTAGCAACCGTCACTCCCGGTACGCCACCCGTTGTCCCGGCCCGCCCGCCCGTCGAGGACGCCCCGGCCAGGACAGCGCTGCCCGCCATGCCGCGCCAGGAACCCATCAGCAAGCCGGTTACGCCCGTAGCGGCGCGCCCGCCGGTGGCGCCCGCCCGTCGGGAACAGCGTGAACCTTCTGCTGGTGCGCCACCGATGACACCCGGTTCCGTCACTCTGGCGCCAGCGCCGGAGCCGATTCCGCCGCTGGAAACGCTGTCCGCCAGCGCCCGACGCGAGATTCCGGCGCTGAACCTCGATATTCACGTCCACAGCGCCGATCCCGCACAGCGCTTTGTCGTCATCAATGGCCGGCGCTACCGGGAAGGCGAGCGGCTGGGCGAGGGACCGGTGCTGGAAAGCGTCACCCGCGACGGCGCAATCCTGCGCCAGGATGGCCAGCGGTTTCGGCTATCGGTGCGGCGCTGAGGCGTGACGCCGTTTTTCAAGCCATCTGCCTGACGCCGGGTGCTGGCCGC